>JAUNDE010000060.1 GCA_030526265.1 Eubacteriales bacterium
GCAGACGCCCGGGACTTAAAATCCCGTGGGTAGTGATACCCGTACCGGTTCGATTCCGGTCTGCGGCATTCTTATAAAATGCTCCAAACTCTTGTGAATTAAGGGTTTGGGGTATTTTTTTATGTAACAGGAAATTCCTCTGGAATCTCCGTGTTACATAAAACATACTACGTGTGACGATGCGCAGCTCGCGGAATGGAAAATGCTGCATTGCAGCCCGATCACGCGCGAAGATTGCGCGAGAAGCGCAATCTTTTTTGTGGTTGATAAATTCCTGGAAAATGTATATACTATGTATATATAGTAAAAAGGAGGCGGAGATAATGGTTACACAGGTAAAAACATGGGGTAACAGTCAAGGAATCAGATTATCAAAAGATTTACTTTCTCTTGCGGGCATTCAGAATAATGACTACCTGACAATAGAGCTTATAGATGGAAATATTGTTCTGAAAAAGACTTTCAGACACCGCACATTAGAAGAACGTGCCTCGGAGTTTGACGGAAAAGTTGGACCTCATCAGGAATTTGAGTGGGATACTCCTGTTGGTCGTGAAAGGTGGTAGGAAGCATGTTGCCAATCGAGCAGGGAGATATATTGTCGGTTGAAAGAGTCCAAGGACCGGTGTTGGTAGTTAGTAAAAATTTCTTCAATTCTTCCGAGATGGCTATTGTATGCCCGGTTGTAAAAAATGCAGTTCCTGATCCGTTGCATATAGAGATTGTTACAAAAGAGATAGATGGGATCGTATTATGTGAACAAATGAAGCTGCTTGATCTTAGGATAAGAGGATTTAAAAAATTGGACCGGGTTAAATATGAAGACAGAATTAATATAACGGATGCAATACAGAGTATTTTTGACTATTAATTCAAAAGTATTTAATGCGTGATATATGGAGAGCCTTATCTGTGATGAGATAAGGCTCTCTCATAATCGGAAAAAGAATGGAGTGAGAAAGTGGAACAGACGAAGGAAAAAAGAAGTAATTATGCTTTGATTCGAAGATTTTGGCCTTATCAGAGAAAATATATAAAGACCGTTTTTTTGGATCTTTTTTGTGCTGCATTGACCTGCCTGTGTGATCTCTTTCTGCCATTGATCCTGCGTACGATCACAAATCTGGCGATGACGGATCTTGCGGCACTTACGGTGTCACTGGTACTGAAGCTGGCAGCGGTTTATTTGATTCTGCGTCTGATTGATGCGACAGCGCAGTATTATATGGCAGATATGGGACATGTTATGGGCGTTTATATCGAGACGGACATGCGCCAGGATGCATTTGATCATCTTCAGAAGCTGGGGCATACCTATTATTCGAATACAAAGATCGGTCAGATCATGGGACGAATCACGAACGATCTGTTTGATGTGACAGAATTTGCACATCACTGTCCGGAAGAATTTTTTATCGCAGGTCTGAAATTTATTGTGAGTTTCACGATTCTGTGTACCTATAACATTCCGCTGACATTGATCATATTTCTCTGTGTTCCGTTGATGGCTGTTGTTTCGATTCATCTGAATCACAAGCTGCAGACTGTTTTTCGCATGCAGAGGAATCAGATTGGTGAACTGAATGCGCAGATTGAGGATAGTCTGCTCGGGGAACGTGTTGTAAAAGCATTTGGTGTCGAAGAGCAGGAAAAAGAAAAGTTTTCCCGTGGAAATGAAACATTTATGCGGATTAAGAAGCGGTCGTATCGCTATATGGCAGGATTCCAGTGCTCTACGCGACTGTTTGACGGACTGATGTATCTGGTCGTGATACTGGGTGGAGGTTTGTTTGTGATCTACCATGCGATCACTCCGGGAGATCTGGTCGCGTACGTATTGTATGTATCGACTCTGATCGCAACGATTCGAAGGATCGTGGAATTTGCTGAGCAATTTCAGCGTGGAATGACAGGAATTGAGAGATTCTTTGAAATTATGGATGCGGAAATTGAGATTGATGATGAACCCGACGCAGTACCTCTTCACGTGGAGAGTGGTTCCATAGATATCAAAGATGTGAGTTTTGAATATCCGGATGATCACAATCTGGTTCTGTCACACCTGAATCTCCATATCGATGCAGGTGAACGGGTTGCGCTCGTTGGCCCTTCAGGAGGCGGAAAGACGACGCTTTGTAATCTGATTCCGAGATTCTATGATGTGACAAGCGGAGAAATCTGTATTGACGGTCAGAATATCCGTAATGTGACGCTGCGAAGTCTTCGCAATGCAATCGGTATTGTCCAGCAGGATGTACATCTGTTCAGTGGAACGGTTGCTGAAAATATATCATATGGAAAACCTGGGGCGGATATAGAAGAAATCAGACAGGCGGCAAAGCTGGCCGGGGCAGATGGATTTATAAATGAATTGAAAGACGGGTATGACACATATGTCGGAGAACGTGGTGTGAAACTGTCCGGTGGACAGAAGCAGAGGATTTCTATCGCAAGAGTATTTCTCAAGAATCCGCCGATTCTGATTCTTGACGAGGCGACATCTGCGCTGGATAATGAAAGTGAGCGTCTGATCGGACAGAGTCTGGAACAGCTTGCAAAGGGACGTACGACGCTGACGATTGCCCATCGATTGACTACGATTAAGAACTACGATCGAATTCTCGTTTTGGAGGGAGATCATATTACTGAGAGTGGAAGTCATGAGGAATTACTTGAGAGAAAAGGTGCTTATTATCAGTTGTGGAATCAATCGGAATAAGTAATAAGAGAGAAATGCAGGTGTGATAACTTGAAGAAAATAACGGAAATGATGAAAAGGTATATATGGAAACTGGGGATCAGAGTGCTGATTTTTGTCCTCATGTTTGGTTTCTATATCTCGAACAAAGAGCTCTTGTGTAAATTTGTTACGCAGAACATATGGATCGGTGTTACGCCGATTCATCTGCTGTGGTTTGTATTTATGGTCATGATGATTCGGCATATCTTTTTCTCCTGCCAGTCTACGATGGCTCTTCGGAAAGCGAAAGACACGGAATATGAAGAGAAAGAGGGATATGACAGACTGGCATTGTTTGAATATGTGTATGACCAGAATATCAAAGCATGGAAAATAATGTTGATCTGGTTATCGTTTAATGCAATATTTGGTATTTTATACTTGCTGAAGCTGATCGACAATGCAGATCTTCTGATGCTTACCGTATTCTTCTTTCTGTGTGATTACATATGTATCCTGTTCTATTGTCCGTTTCAGACAGAAGTAATGAAGAATAAATGCTGCGTGAATTGCCGAATCTTTGACTGGGGGCATTTTATGATGTTCACGCCAATGCTGTTTATCAGAAGCTTTTTCAGCTGGAGTCTGTTCTTTACATCAGTGGTTGTTCTGATACGATGGGAGCTGATCTATGCGAAATATCCGGAACGATTCTGGAGTGGTTCAAATAATAGGCTTAATTGTGAAAACTGTAATGATAAGATCTGCAAGTTTAAGAATACAATAATCCATAAATAAAATGATTATTTCAATAATACAGGAGCGGTGCGATGATGTTTGAAAATAAGATCGTTGTGATTACGGGCGGCGCCAACGGGATAGGAAGAACAACAAAAGAATTTTTTGAAGCGGAAGGTGCGATCGTAGAGGTCATTGATGTTGTGAAAGGAGACCATTACGTCGGGGATATCGGACGGAAAGAAGTGCTGGAAGCATTTGCGGACTATGTGATCGATAAACATGGTCATGTGGATTATCTGATCAACAATGCGATGCCGGTTATGCGGGGGATTCATGAATGCACTTATGAGGAGTTTGCCTATGCGATGGCTGTAGGTGTGACAGCACCCTTTTATCTGTCAAAATTATTTCAGGATTCCTTTGCTGAGGGTGCATGCATCATTAATATTTCGTCTTCGAGAGACCGGATGAGTCAGCCGCAGACGGAGAGTTATACGGCTGCAAAAGGAGGGATTGCATCTCTTACACATGCACTGGCGGTCAGTTTCGCCGGTAAAGTTCGTGTGAATTCCATTTCTCCTGGATGGATCGAAACGGGCGATGAGCTGTATGAGAGTTCGGATGCGTGGCAGCAGCCCGTTGGAAGAGTCGGAACGATGGCGGATATTGCCAATATGATTCTTTTCCTGTGCTCGGATAAAGCCGGATTTATCACCGGAGAAAATATCTGTATTGATGGTGGCATGACAAAACAGATGATCTATCACGGAGAGCATGGATGGAAATATGAAATATGATTTTTTTGCATGTAACCTGTGACGGGGACAATGATTATGGAACCTGCTGGTTAATTTTGGATGTTGACAAGAAATATGAGTAAGTTTATACTAATAAAAGTAAGATGCACCTGACTTCTTTTCGGTAATGATTTGAAAGAGATGATAAGGAGGAACATCGTTTATGGGAACAGTGATCGTATTTCTTTTGCTTGTTGGAGTTATTGCAGCTGTGATACGAAGCATGATCAGGGATAAAAAAGCCGGGAAATCTTTACAGTGCGGACAGGATTGCAGCCACTGCGGCGGACATTGCAATGGAAGAAAATAATTATGACTTCGGTCATTCGAAGTGAAATACTTTGATGGAATGGGGGGCTATCGACGGATACGTCCCTCTTGGTATGTCGGTTTATGAAAAAGTGATTCAGGATGAAGTGATAAATGAGAAATATTATCAATTTCAGTTATTGACATGCAATCAAAGTAAGTTTATACTAACTAAGGTAAGATGAGACTGATTTTTATTTAAAATAAGAAAGCAGGTGGATTATGATGCCGTTGACAATGGTTGAAGCCGGTCGGGAGAGCCGGATCAGAAGAATTGGCGGAAAAGATGAGACCAGACGTTTTCTGGAAAGCCTGGGATTTGTGATGGGCGGATTCGTCACCGTTGTGTCAGAAATGAATGGAAACCTGATTGTGAAAGTGAAAGATTCGCGGGTGGCAATCAGTAAAGAAATGGCGAATAAGATTATGATCTAGGAGGGAATGAAAAGTGGCTACATTAAGAGAAGCAAAGTGCGGTCAGACCGTAAAGGTCGTGAAAATCCATGGTGAAGGTGCTCTGAAACGCAGAATCATGGATATGGGAATCACGAAGAATGTGGAAATCTACATAAGGAAAGTAGCGCCGCTTGGAGATCCGGTAGAGGTTACTGTCCGGGGATACGAGCTGTCTTTGAGAAAAGCAGACGCAGAAATGGTAGAGGTACAATAGTATTTATTTTTTTAGATGATAGTTAGTCTTGACTAATAATAATTTGCCATGCATAACCAAAGAAGAGGAGAAGTAATATGAGAGTCAAAATTGCACTTGCAGGTAATCCGAACAGTGGAAAGACGACACTGTTCAATGCGCTGACCGGATCAAACCAGTATGTGGGTAACTGGCCGGGAGTAACAGTAGAGAAAAAGGAAGGAAAAATCAAAGGATATACAGCGAAGGGAGAGGAAGCTGTACTGGTGGATCTTCCGGGTATCTATTCTTTATCACCGTACACGCTGGAAGAAGTGGTGTCCAGAAATTTTCTGATCGGTGAGAAGCCGGATGCAATCATCAATATCATTGACGGAACAAATCTGGAGAGGAATCTGTATTTGACGACACAGCTTACGGAACTTGGCATTCCGGTAATCATTGCGGTCAATATGATGGATCTTGTAAGAAAGAATGGAGAAGAACTGAACATAGACCGTCTTTCGAAAGACACCGGCTGTAAGGTTGTTGAGATTTCTGCTCTTAAGGGTGAAGGGATCGATCAGCTGATTCAGCGTGCGGTTGCGATTGCGAAAAGCGGTAAAAATATACAGGCGGCACACAAGTTTGACGGATGTGTAGAACATGCCATTGCACATATTGAAGAAGCAATCACAGGTCATGTGGATCAAAGCATGGAACGCTGGTATGCGGTGAAACTGTTTGAACGGGATGAAAAAGTACAGGATAACCTGAAACTTTCAAAAGAACTTCTCGATCATATCGAAGAAGACATTGTAAGCTGTGAAAAAGAGATGGATGATGATGCGGAAAGTATCATTACCGGGGAACGTTATAACTTCATTGGAAGTATCATTGAAGACTGTTATAAGAAACGTGTGAAAAAACAGATGTCGGTGTCAGATAAAATTGACAGCATCGTGACGAATCGTCTTTTTGCACTGCCGATTTTTGCGGCTGTGATGTTTATTGTATACTATGTATCGGTCACAACAGTGGGTACCATTCTGACAGACTGGACCAATGACACGTTGTTCGGCGGGTGGATCATTCCGGCGACGCAGAGCGGTCTGGAAGCCATCGGTTGCGCAGACTGGTTAACGGGTCTTCTGGTCGACGGTATTGTCAGCGGTGTTGGTGCGGTACTTGGATTTGTTCCGCAGATGCTGGTATTATTCCTTTTCCTTGCGTTTCTGGAATGCTGTGGATATATGGCGCGTATTGCATTTATTATGGATAGAATTTTCCGCAAATTCGGCCTTTCCGGAAAATCATTTATTCCGATGCTGATCGGTACGGGATGCGGCGTTCCGGGTGTCATGGCTTCCAGAACGATTGAAAATGACAGAGACCGTAAAATGACAATCATGACCACGACCTTTATCCCTTGTGGAGCAAAACTCCCGATCATTGCTTTGATCGCAGGTGCATTGCTTGACGGGGCTGCGTGGGTGGCACCAAGCGCATATTTTGTTGGAATCGCTGCCATTATCTGTTCCGGTATTATTTTAAAGAAAACAAAAATGTTCGCAGGAGATCCGGCGCCGTTTGTCATGGAACTTCCGGCATATCATTTACCGACAGTAGGAAATGTCCTCAGAAGTACCTGGGAGCGTGGCTGGTCCTTTATCAAAAAAGCAGGAACGATCATTCTTCTTTCTACCATCTTTGTATGGTTTGCGCAGAGCTTCGGAGTGGAAGGCGGAAGCTTCGGTATGGTAGAAGATATGAATAACAGCATTCTGGCAACCGCTGGATCAGCGATTGCATGGATCTTTACACCGCTCGGATGGGGCGACTGGAAAGCGGCAGTGGCTGCGATTACAGGTCTCGTTGCGAAGGAAAATGTAGTCGGAACATTTGGTATCCTGTACGGATTTGGTGAAGTGGCTGAAGACGGAGCGGAGATCTGGGGAAGTCTTGCCGGATCTATGACAGCAGTGGCAGCGTATTCATTCCTGATCTTTAATCTGCTGTGTGCACCTTGTTTTGCTGCGATGGGAGCAATCAAGCGGGAGATGAACAATGCAAAATGGTTCTGGTTTGCCATTGGATATCAGACGATTCTCGCGTATGCAGCATCCCTGTGTGTATATCAGGTTGGAACTTTGATCACGACAGGAACATTTGGAATTGG
>JAUNDE010000061.1 GCA_030526265.1 Eubacteriales bacterium
TGACCCTCTGCTTGTAAGGCAGATGCTCTCCCAGCTGAGCTAAGATCCCATATTCACAGGTCGCTCTCGCAACCTGCTTTGCCATTATATAATTGTTTTACTACAAATGTCAACACTTTTTTTACATTTTTTCAAAAAACTTTTTTCCCAAAAACACAGTGCGATTGCAATACCCAATGTGAGCAATTCTGCAGCCGACTATTCTCCTATACATCATCACTTTTCCCTGACCGGATTAACCTTCGCTGACCATTCTGTTACAGACAATTTCATCAAAGCAGTTCTCTCCAGCATTTTCTCATTGTATTCAAAATTCTTCGTCTCTTCGTACCTTGCCATCAGAACCGAGTCAACTGCTTGTTTCTTCTCTTCACCTTCCAGGAACGAAACCTCCGCCTTTCCCATTACGCTGCGATAACGCATCGTAACATCCTTTGCTTCGTATATACAATCCATCTCAAGAGCCTCATCCATTTCAAAAGAACAGTATGGGTGTTTCTTTAACATCTCATATTTTCTTCCCGCCATAGCTCCATGGATATAAAAAATCAATTCACCATCCTCCGCAGTGTATCCAAAATTCACCGGTACAATGTATGGAAAATCACCATCAGCAATTCCAAGCCTTAATGTATGACAGCCATCGACTATATTTACCATTTCCTGAAAATCTTTAATTTCTCTGTCTTTTCTTCTCATCCTCTGTCTCCATATCAAATTTTATTCATAGTGATTATTCAAGCCGAACTCCCACTGAGATGAATTTCTTATTACTTATCACTTATAGAAGTGGAAGTCTTCTTCGACTGAGATAAACAAATCCCCTTAATAATAACATAAACCTACAGAACCTGCCACTGGCAGCTTCCTCCGGATGCATGGCAACAAAAAGAAACAACCCATCACATACACGGACAGGTTGTTCCCTTTATATTGACTATATCATTCACACACGTTTTTCAATTAGCAAATTCCCTGTGCAAGCATAGCATCTGCAACTTTTTCGAATCCGGCAATGTTAGCACCTACTACATAGTTGCCTGGATGACCATACTTCTCAGCTGCATCTGACATATTGTGGCAGATATTAACCATAATTCTCTGAAGTTTTTCATCTACTTCCTCGAATGTCCAGCTAAGTCTCTCACTGTTCTGTGACATCTCAAGAGCTGATGTAGCAACACCACCTGCATTTGCTGCTTTACCAGGAGCAAAGAGAACTCCATTCTCCTGTAAGTATTTTGTAGCTTCAAGTGTTGTAGGCATGTTAGCACCCTCAGCAACTGCGATACATCCGTTTGCAACAAGTGCTTTTGCATCATCGATAAGGAGTTCATTCTGTGTAGCACATGGAAGAGCGATATCACATTTTACTGACCATACACCACGTCCTTCATGATACTCTGCGTTTGGACGATAATTCTTGTATTCTGTAAGTCTTGCGCGTTTTACCTCTTTGATTTCTTTCAAAGCTTCTACATCAATTCCGTCCGGATCGTATACCCAACCTGTTGAATCTGAACATGTTACAACTTTTGCACCAAGCTGCTGTGCTTTTTCGATTGCGTATGTAGCTACGTTTCCTGCACCAGATACTGCAACTGTCTTTCCTGCAAGTTCAATTCCGTTTAATTTCAGCATTTCCTCTGTAAGGTAAAGAAGACCATATCCTGTAGCCTGTGTTCTTGCAAGTGATCCACCGTAAGAAAGTCCTTTTCCCGTAAGTACGCCTTCGTATACGTTACGGATTCTCTTGTACTGTCCGAACATGTAACCGATCTCTCTTGCACCTGTTCCGATATCACCGGCAGGTACGTCTGTGTCTGCTCCAATATGTTTGCAAAGCTCTGTCATGAAGCTCTGGCAGAATGCCATGATTTCTCTATCTGATTTTCCCTTAGGATCAAAATCAGAACCACCTTTACCACCGCCGATTGGAAGTCCTGTCAAAGAGTTTTTGAAAATCTGCTCAAATCCAAGGAATTTGATAATACCGATATTTACAGAAGGATGAAGTCTGATTCCTCCTTTGTATGGTCCGATCGCACTGTTGAACTGAACACGGAATCCTTTGTTCACCTGAACCTGACCATTATCATCTACCCATGGTACACGGAAAAGAATCTGTCTTTCCGGTTCAACGATTCTCTCAAGAAGCGCTTCTTTACGATATTTTTCTTCGTTAACTGAAACAATTGGTTCCAATGACTCAAGTACTTCCTTAACTGCCTGATGAAACTCTGGCTGTGCCGGATTCTTTTCAATTACCTTCTCAATTACTTCCTGTACATATGACATAAGTGTTTCCCTCCTAGACTTTTTTAATATCATATATAACGTAAAAAAGGTGGACGACAATTCGCCCACCTTTTCCGACGTCTTTGTCCTGTATCATACTACAGCAAAATTGGTCAAAAATCAATATTTTTTATTAACTTTTTTTATCTTTTTTGCAAGTACGAATTCAATTTCCTGCAAAACAAAATTAATCAATACCATCAACTTGATGTATTTTTATTTAAAGTATTCCACTCCGGATTCGAAGATCTTCAGATCCTGCTCTCCGTAAATGTTGATCGCAACAGACCTTCCTCGTCTCTCTGAATGAGCCATCTTACCAAATACACGTCCATCCGGGCTTGTGATACCCTCGATCGCACAGTATGAGCCATTTACGTTCCACTCTTCGTCCATACTGATATTTCCTTCCGGATCACAGTACTGTGTTGCAACCTGACCATTTGCAAACAATTTTGCAAGCCATTCTTTGTTAGCAACGAAACGGCCTTCTCCGTGTGATGCAGGATTTGTGTATACTCCACCAAGCTCTGCTTTCTGAAGCCATGGCGATTTATTTGTGACAACCTTTGTATATACCATTTTAGATATATGACGTCCGATCGTATTATATGTCAGTGTTGGCGCATTTTCATCCTGGCCTGTGATCATTCCGTTTGGAACAAGTCCAAGCTTTACAAGAGCCTGGAAGCCATTACAGATACCAAGTGCAAGTCCATCACGCTCGTTCAGCAACTTCTCTACTGCTTCCTTGAGTTTTGCGTTCTGGAATGCTGTTGCGAAGAATTTAGCAGAACCGTCCGGTTCATCACCGGCACTGAATCCACCTGGGAACATGATGATCTGTGACTGCTCGATTGCTTTCTCGAATACATATACTGAGTCACGGATATCCTCTGCATCCATATTTTTGAATACTTTTGTAATTACTTTTGCACCAGCACGTTCAAATGCTTTTGCGCTGTCATATTCACAGTTTGTTCCCGGGAATACAGGAATGAATACAGTAGGCTGTGCAATCTTGTGATCGCATACGTAGATAGATGACGCGCGGAACAATCCATCTTCACCGAGTATTCCATCAGCTGATTTCTCACCTTCTACGAACATCTTCTCATCTGTGTACTCTGCTCCGGATACCGTCTTGAAGACTTTCTCCAAAGGTTCTTTCCATGCAGCTTCTGCATCCGCGAGAGTCACTTTCTGTTCTCCGTATGCAAATGTCTGATCTGCTGTTACTTCACCGATCACTTCGTGATCAAATGTAAGTTCATCTACACTATCCGCTGCAACTTCAGCAACGATATCTGCAAATGCAGGAGCAAATAATTTTCCTGCAGGAATGCTGTCATAGAGTTTTACTCCAAGTCCATTACCAAACGCCATCTTACTTACCGCAGGTACAACACCGTGGCGATCCAGTACATAAGCAGATACAACTTTTCCAGACTTCATATCATCCGAGAATTTACCAAACTGTTCCATTACTTTCTCGTAATCCGGAAGGTCGTATTCTTTCTTTGCTGTCTTAAGCCATACTAATTTATTTCCGGCCTTTTTCAGTTCTGGTGTAACGATATCTTTCTCCTGTGCCACATCAACTGCAAATGATACAAGTGTCGGAGGAACATCGATATCTTCAAATGTTCCGGACATACTGTCTTTTCCGCCGATAGACGGAAGACCGAATCCGAGCTGTGCATCATATGCTCCAAGAAGAGCTGCGAACGGCTGGCTCCATCTGTGTGGATCCTCTGTCATTCTGCGGAAGTATTCCTGGAATGTAAAACGAATCTTGCTGTAATCTCCACCTGCTGCAACAATTTTTGCAACAGACTCTGTCACTGCATAAACAGCACCATGATATGGGCTCCAGCTTGAGAGATATGGATCAAATCCATAACTCATCATCGTAACCGTATCACAATCTCCCTTTAATACAGGAAGTTTTGCAACCATTGCCTGTGTCTCTGTCATCTGGTATTTTCCGCCATGCGGCATGAACACAGAACCTGCTCCGATTGATCCGTCGAACATTTCCACAAGACCTTTCTGCGAACATACATTGAGGTCTTTCAATGTATCGAGCCATTTTTCTTTTACATCTGTTACTTCTACTTCTTCTGTAAGGATCGTATCTGCTTTACTTGGAATATCTACTGCCACTGAAGTTTCCTGGTGTGCTCCGTTTGTATCGAGGAATGCACGGGAAAGATCAACGATATTCTTTCCTCTCCAGTTGAGCACAAGTCTTGGTTCCTCTGTCACAACTGCGACTTCCACAGCTTCAAGGTTTTCTTCTTTCGCATAACCCATAAACTCTGCGACATCTTTTGGATCAACAACAACAGCCATACGCTCCTGAGACTCAGAAATTGAGATCTCTATTCCGTCAAGACCTGCATATTTCTTAGGTACTTTGTCAAGATCAACCTTCAATCCATCTGCAAGCTCACCGATTGCTACGGATACACCGCCCGCACCGAAGTCGTTACATTTCTTGATCAGTTTACTTACTTCTTCTCTTCGGAAAAGTCTCTGGATCTTACGTTCTGTAGGTGGATTACCTTTCTGAACTTCTGCTCCACATGTCTCGATCGACTCTTCCGTATGAACTTTAGAAGATCCTGTAGCTCCACCACAGCCGTCACGTCCTGTACGTCCACCAAGCAGGATGATGATATCGCCTGGATCTGATGTCTCACGGATGACTGCACGTCTTGGAGCAGCACCCATAACAGCACCGATCTCCATACGTTTTGCCACGTAATTTGGATGGTAAATCTCTTTTACCATACCAGTTGCAAGACCGATCTGGTTACCATATGAACTGTATCCATGTGCAGCTTCACGAACCAGTTTCTTCTGTGGAAGCTTGCCTTTGATCGTCTCTTTTACAGATACTGTCGGATCTGCAGCTCCTGTTACACGCATTGCCTGATATACGTAAGTACGTCCTGACAACGGATCACGAATCGCACCACCAAGGCATGTAGCAGCTCCACCGAATGGCTCGATCTCTGTAGGGTGGTTATGTGTTTCGTTCTTGAAGTTCACAAGCCATTCCTCTTCTACGCCGTCTACCATTACAGGTACTACGATACTACATGCATTGATCTCATCAGACTCTTCCTGGTCTGCAAGTTTTCCTTCTTTTTTCAATTTTCTCATTGCCATCAGCGCGAGATCCATAAGGCAGACAAATTTGTCTTCGCGTCCTTTGAAGATCTCACTGTGATCTGCAAGGTATCTCTTATATGTGTCTTCGATTGGTTTCTTATAATCACCTTCACCAAACACAACATCCTTAAGCTCTGTCGAGAAAGTTGTATGACGGCAGTGATCTGACCAGTATGTATCAAGAACACGGATCTCTGTCATAGAAGGATCTCTGTGTTCCTCACCTTTGAAATAATTCTGAATATGCTCAAAATCTTTGAATGTCATTGCAAGTCCAAGAGATGCATAGAGTTCTTTGAGTTCGGCTTCCCCCATATCCTGGAAACCATCAAAAATGATCACATCTTCCGGCTCATCGAACTTTGTAACAAGTGTTTCCGGCTTTTCATCAGCAGCTTCTCTTGAATCAACAGGGTTGATACAATGGTTCTTGATCGCTTCTAACTGCTCATCTGAAATGCACTGATCTCCAGCGCCATGAATAATATAAGTGGTTGCCGTACGAATGATTGGCTGCTCATCTTCCTTAATAAACTGCACACACTGAACTGCAGAATCTGCTCTCTGGTCAAACTGTCCCGGCAGGAATTCTACTGAGAACATGCGATCTCCTTCATTTAAAGAGATCTCTTCTTTCCAGAGAATATCTACTGGCGGCTCAGAAAAGATTCCATTGCAGGCTTTCTCAAATGTCTCGTCCGAAAGATTTTCCACGTCATAACGAATCAGTACACGAACAGATTCAACTTCGTGAATTCCAAGATAGCTTTTGATCTCGTGTGAAAGATCTTTCGCCTGAACTGCATACTCAGGTTTCTTTTCAACAAACACTCGTTTTACATTACTCATAAAACTTCCTCCATCTTAATTACACATTTTACATTTACGTTACTTTCCTAATATGTGTTTCTGTTATTGGGTTCATCATAACACAGTTTTGGTTATTAATAAAATTAATATAACTAAATTCTTTAATAAGTTTTACTAATTCTTCCGTTTTTCATATCTTGCTGCAAGATAAAAAAGCACCGCAAAAACAATAAGAGATATGACAAATACACTTCCTATTCTGATTACAAAATCGAAGAAAAAGCCTTCCGGAAGCATGCGGATCATATAATCTGTATCTGGATCAAAAATCCACAAGTCATTGTCAAAGAAGATTTCGTGAAAGATCGTAAAGCATCGGTTGAAGTCCATTGAGATCAATCCTCCGAGCACTATCGTAAGTCCTCCAAAGATACCAAGAGCAACGAAATATGCTTTCTTCAGAATCCGAAAAAGATCTGCCTTCCAGAAAATCAAAAGCATGATCAGTGCTGCTGCCCCTATCAGCAGAATATTTCGGATCTTCAATCCTCCGAGGAACATGTTCTTCACTTCTTCCATGTGAAATCGATCCTGCTCATTAAAGAAATCCTGGTACTCTCCATCCACATTTGTCATAACCGATAGTTCTTCTCTTTCTCCGATCAGATATGACATCATCTTATCTGTCACGTCCATGATATCATTCATTTCCATATTCAGACTGTCTGCGACATCGTATTTCTCATATTCTCTCTCGTAAAATTTGTATTCAGAATCACCATAGATCGCAATTTGAAAGCTCGTAAGCAACAAAGCGACTACAAACATCACCATCGCTATGACCGCAATAACACTCTGTCTTTTTTTCATTTTTTATTTCTCCCCATCACTTTTTATGAGCTT
>JAUNDE010000016.1:0-38978 GCA_030526265.1 Eubacteriales bacterium
CCAAGCAAGGTGATAGGTAAGAGATGTTAATTTTCTGTATGCAGTTTTGAAGGTATATGTTATATTTTGTAAAATCAGTCAACAGAGGTTGACTGATTTTTATATTATGTATTATAATAGCGTAAAGCGTTGAAGAGACGAGTAGCATATGATGACGGATACAGAGAGAAGAGCAGTTGGTGGAAGCTTTTTGACAGAACATATGTGAAGACCAGCTCTGAGTGACTCTAATCCAGTCCGGTGATTCCGTTATCGTCGAATTGAGATTTTCTCAAAAGATTATAATCTGTTGAGAATTTGAACATGGGTGGAACCACGATGAATATCGTCCCTGGTATTGCGAAAGCAATATCAGGGATTTTTTGTTTTTTAGAAAATCCATTTTCACAGAACAAAAACGATATTGTGACATCGATGGATTCTTATCTTACACTATGTAAAATATCCAGGATGCGTCAGCGTGTCCTGGTGAGGGATTTCATTCACTCGTATAGATTGTTGATCTGAATTCCCCAATGATAAAAAATATAAGAAAGAGAGAGGAACATTTAACATGAAAATCACATTAAAAGATGGATCTGTAAAAGAATATGCTGAAGCAAAGTCCGTATTTGAGATCGCTTCTGATATCAGTGCAGGTCTTGCAAGAGCAGCTTGTGCAGGAGAAGTAAATGGTAAGGTTGTTGATTTAAGAACAATATTAAACGATGACTGTGAACTGAATATTATTACAGCAAACGATCCGGACGGATTACAGGTAATCCGTCATACAGCATCACATGTGCTTGCGCAGGCTGTAAAGAGATTATATCCAAATGCAAAAATTGCAATTGGACCGGCGATCGATTCAGGTTTTTACTATGATTTCGAAGTGGATGAACCATTTTCGAGAGAAGATCTTGATAAGCTTGAAGCTGAGATGAAGAAGATCATCAAAGAAGGACATGAACTGAAACGATTTACACTTCCAAGAGAAGAAGCAATCGCATTTATGAAAGAAAAAGAAGAGCCTTTCAAAGTAGAACTGATTGAAGATCTTCCGGATGGATCTGAGATCTCGTTCTATGATCAGGGTGAATTCGTAGATCTTTGTGCCGGACCACATTTGATGACAACAAAAGGAATCAAAGCTTTCAAATTGATCTCTTCTTCTATGGCATACTGGAGAGGAGATTCAGAGAAAGCGCGCCTTCAGAGAATTTATGGTACAGCATTTAATAAGAAGGAAGATTTGAATGCTCATCTCGAGAAACTGGAGGATGCAAAGCGCAGAGATCATAACAGACTTGGACGTGAGATGGAATTATTTACAACTGTTGATGTGATTGGACAGGGTCTTCCTCTATTCCCTCCAAAAGGAACAAAGATGATCATGAAACTTCAGAGATGGATCGAGGATCTTGAAGACAAAGAGTGGGGATATGTACGTACAAGAACTCCTCTGATGGCGAAATCAGATCTTTACAAGATTTCCGGACACTGGGATCACTATAAAGATGGAATGTTTGTACTGGGCGATGAAGAAGTAGATAAAGAAGTATTTGCGCTTCGTCCGATGACATGCCCATTCCAGTACTATGTATATAAAAACACACAGAAATCATACCGCGATCTTCCATATCGAATGAGTGAGACATCGACATTGTTCCGTTCGGAAGATTCCGGAGAAATGCATGGTCTTACACGTGTACGTCAGTTTACAATTACAGAAGGTCACAATGTCATCCGTCCGGATCAGGCCGAAGAAGAGCTGAAGAACTGTTTCGACCTTGCTTATCATATCCTTTCAACACTTGGATTGCAGGATGATGTGACATATCGTCTGTCAAAATGGGATCCTGAGAATAAGAAAAAATATCTTGGAGATGACGAATACTGGAATACAACTCAGGAAGCGTTAAGAGAAGTGCTTCGTGAGAAAAATGTACCATTCGTGGAAGCTGACGGTGAGGCGGCATTCTATGGACCAAAGATTGATATTCAGGCAAAGAATGTGTACGGCAAGGAAGATACAATGATCACGATCCAGCTTGACTGTGCAATCGCAGAGAACTTCGATATGTACTATATCGATCAGAACGGTGACAAGATCCGTCCTTATATCATCCACAGAACTTCTATGGGATGCTATGAGCGTACACTCGCATGGCTGATCGAGAAATATGCAGGCAAGTTCCCGACATGGCTCTGTCCTGAACAGGTACGTGTACTTCCTATTTCAGAGAAATATGCTGATTATGCATATAAAGTACAGGATGAACTGAAGAAGCACGGTGTGGATGTAACAGTAGATAACCGTTCTGAGAAGATCGGATTTAAGATTCGTGAGGCAAGACTTGACAAGCTTCCATATATGCTTGTAGTCGGACAGCAGGAAGAAGCTGACGGAACTGTTTCTGTAAGAAGCAGATTTGAAGGAAATGAAGGAAGCAAGACAATTGCAGAATTTGTTGAAATGATCTGTGAGGAGATCCGTACAAAGGAAATTCGTGTAGAACTTCCGGAAGAAGAGAAAAGGAGATAATCGGATGTTAAAGACAGTTGTAAAAAAAGGAGATTATCACGATTCCGTTGTTTTGATGCTTTTGACAAATCATCTCGGCACGATCGATGGTGTGAAAAAAGTATCTGTCATGATGGCGACGCCGGCAAACAAAGATATTTTTAAACAGAGCGGCCTGGATACAGAGGAGTTAAACAATGCAGCGGCAAATGATATGGTAGTTGTCGCAGATATCGATGATGATAACCTTTTGGATGTAATCATGAATGAGGCAGAAGATTTCTTCCGGAAACAGTCTGTATCAAGTGCTTCTGATAAGAAGGCAGAAAGCGTAAAATCATGGGAGAAAGCAATCGAGAAAATGCCGGATGCAAATCTGGCAGTCATTTCAATTCCTGGCGCTTATGCCGCACTTGAGGCAGAGCGTGCATTGGATGAAGGCATGAATGTGTTCATGTTCAGTGATAATGTTTCTATTGAAGACGAATTGCAATTAAAGGAAAAGGCTCACCAGAAAGGTCTCGCAGTCATGGGACCTGACTGTGGAACGGGCATCATTCAGGGCGTTCCGATCGCATTTACAAACAAAGTGAATAAAGGGTCGATTGGAATTATCGGTGCCTCAGGAACCGGTATTCAGGAGCTTACTACAATCATTGACCGATTAGGTGAAGGTGTCACAAATGCGATTGGTATCGGAGGCC
The DNA here is from genome assembly GCA_030526265.1 of Eubacteriales bacterium. Lineage (GTDB taxonomy): Bacteria > Bacillota > Clostridia > Lachnospirales > Lachnospiraceae > Claveliimonas. Next base: position 3,208 of record JAUNDE010000016.1, read on the forward strand.
GTGATCTCAATGCAGCCATCGGTGGAATTACGATGATGGATATGATCGATGCAATGGAAGATGACGATTCCGTGAAGGTTGTGATCGTAGTATCAAAACCACCTGCAAAAGAAGTGCGTGATAGGATCGCTGCCAGACTTGCAGATTTCAGCAAACCGGTTGTTACATTATTTGTTGGTGAGAAACCGGAGTATCATGAAGAGAATCTCTACCATACTTACACACTGGATGAGGCTGCAAGACTTGCAGTAAGTCTTGTGAGAGGTGAAGAGATCGCTGAAGCTTCGGCAGATGTGGATGAAGCTGAATTCTACAGGGCAGAAGACAATAAGACGATCAAAGCTTATTATTCAGGCGGAACGCTGGCAAATGAAGCAGCAATGCTGATCAAAGATGCGATGAACTGTGAGATCCCACCGGAGGATGTGGAAGGATATATGCTTCAGCTGGATGGTAATATCGTAGTGGATCTTGGAGATGATGCATATACGCAGGGTAAGCCGCATCCGATGATCGATCCGGCAAAGAGAATTGAATGTATGAAAGAAGCTGTCGATGATGAGTCCACAGGTGTTGTGCTTCTTGATATCATGCTTGGATATGGCTCTCATGAAGATATGGCGGGAGCACTCCTGCCAACGATCAAAGAACTTCAGGCGAAGGCAGAGAATGCCGGAAGAAAGGTATTCTTTATTGCAACGGTCTGTGGAACGAAGAGTGATTATCAGGGATATGATGATGCTGTAAATAAATTAAAAGAAGCCGGAGTGATCGTATGCGAGAACAATAAGCTTGCATGTCGTACAGCAATCCGCGCGATCGGAAGAGACTTCGCTGAACCAGTGAAGGAGATCCGTCCAAAACATGCCGGGTCTGGAAAGAAGAACACTCCATCGGATGCTCTCCGTACGCTGTTGTCTGAGAAACCAAAGATCATCAATGTAGGACTTCAGAGCTTTGCAGAAGTAGTCGAAGAGTTTGGATGTGAAGTCGTTCAGTTTGACTGGACACCACCGGCAGGCGGAAATGTAGAACTTATGAAAGTGCTCAATTTCCTCCGGAATTATGATGGATTTGACATGGATGAGGCGAACCGTGCGGTTGCAGCCAAGATTGTTGCAAGTCAGCCTGTCATCATTGACAATGTCCGTGCAAAAGAAGTCATTCCGGTTATGAATGAAAATGGAGGAAAAGTGATCCTGCATGCAGGTCCTCCGATCGAGTATAAAGACATGCCGGATCCGATTCAGGGATCCTGCGTGGGAGCTGTATTATTTGAAGAGTGGGCAGATAATGAGAAAGATGCAAGAGCACTTCTTGAATCCGGTGCGATTAAGTTCCTTCCGTGCCATCATGCAAACGCGGTTGGCCCAATGGGTGGAATCACATCTCCGAATATGGCAGTATTTGTTGTAAAGAATGAAACAGATGGAAATGAAGCTTACTGTACAATGAATGAAGGTATCGGTAAAGTTCTTCGTTTTGGTGCATACTCAGAAGAAGTTGTAAACAGACTTCGCTGGATGAGAGATATTCTAGGTCCGACTCTCGGAAAAGCGATCCGTGAGCTTGGCGGAATCAGTGTGAATCCACTGGTTGCAAAAGCAATTGCCATGGGTGATGAATTCCATCAGAGAAACATTGCTGCATCGCTTACATTTATGAAAGAAGTAGTGCCTGTGATTGCGAAGATGGAAATGGATGAAGCTGACAAAGTCAGCGTTCTGAAGTTCCTCGCTGATACAGATCAGTTCTTCCTGAATATTATGATGGCTACAGGAAAGGCAATCATGGATGGTGCACGTACACTTACAGAAGGTACGATCGTAACAGCGATGTGCAGAAACGGTGTGGAGTTTGGTATCCGTATTGCCGGTATGGGTGATGAGTGGTTTACAGGTCCTGTCTGTATGCCGCAGGGATTGTTCTTCACCGGATATGATGAAGAGGATGCCTGTCCGGACATGGGTGACAGTGCGATTACGGAGACGGTTGGTGTCGGCGGAATGGCAATGATCGCAGCACCTGCAGTTACAAGATTCCTTGGCGCAGGCGGATATGAAGATGCGCTTCGCATCAGCAATGAGATGGAAGAAATCACGATCGACCACAATCCGAACTATATTATTCCGACATGGAATTTCAAAGGTGCCTGTCTTGGTATCGATGCGAGACTGGTTGTTGAAAAACAGATTACACCGGTGATTAATACGGGTATCGCACATAAGATCGCAGGATATGGACAGGTTGGTGCAGGTACAGCTCATCCTCCGGTTGAATGTTTCGAAAAAGCAATTGTAGCTTATGCGAAGAAGTTGGGATATAAATCATAGGAGAGGAATGTAGAGGATGATGATACCGGTTACTCCACTTACATGGGGTGCGGCGATTTTGCCGATTATTGTTTTACTGATATTAATGATCAGGTTCCAATGGGGCGCGACCGAGGCCGCCCCGGTGGGACTTCTGATCACTGTTTTTACCGGCTTTGTTTTATATAAGGCAAATATCAGACTGATCGCCTCGGAAAGTGCAAAGGGAATCTGGAACGCACTGATCATTTTGCTGATTGTCTGGACAGCAATTCTGATGTATCAGGTGAGTGATGAGGCGAAGGCATTTCTGGTCATTCGTAACGGAATGAGAAAATTATTGCCGAATGAGCTTCTCTTAGTACTTGCAATGGGATGGATCTTTGAGAGCTTTCTGCAGGGAATCACGGGGTTTGGTGTCCCGGTTGCGGTTGGTGCGCCTCTTTTGATCGGGATCGGAGTAAAGCCGCTCTGGGCTGTGATCATTCCTTTGTTTGGACAGGCCTGGGGCAATACATTTGGTACATTAGGCGCAGCCTGGGATTCTCTTGCAATGAGTGCAGGACTTGCCGCAGGAAGCAGGGAGTACCTTGTAACAGCGCTTTGGACAGCGGCATTTATCTGGTTCTGGAACGTGATCGCAGGTTTGGCGATGTGCTGGTTTTATGGAAAAGCGAAGGCATTGAAAAAAGGATTTACAGCGGTTCTGATCTTATCACTGATCCAGGGCGGAGGAGAACTGTTGCTGACGCAGGTCAATACAACTATTTCCTGTTTTGTCCCTGCCTGTGTGTCTCTGATTGTCATTTTATTCCTTGGACGCCTGAATTGCTATAAAGAGGAATGGTGTATCGAAGAGAGTTCGATCATGAATCGTGCATTCACCTCTTCCTCTTTTGACGATGCGCCGGAGGACATGACATTAGTTCAGGCATTCGTGCCGTATTTCCTTTTGTCTGCACTGACACTCGTTGTGCTGGTCGTTAAGCCGATCAATTTATTTTTGGGGCAGGTGAAATTCGGTCTTGCATTCCCGGAGACTTCTACGGGATATGGATTTGTGAATGCTGCTTCGGATTGCTTTTCACCACTTGCTCCGTTTACGCATGCAAGTATGTTCCTTTTCTTATCCGCGATCCTTGGACTTTTGTACTATAAGCGCCATGGATGGATCGGAGAAGGAGGCGTGAAACGAGTGTTTGTAAAATCGGTTTCCATGACGATGCCATCCGGCATCTCTGTCATTGGCCTTGTCATCATGTCCAAGATCATGGACGGAACCGGTCAGACAGTTGTTCTTGCGAATGGAATTGCAAATGCACTTGGAAAGGTATATGTGATCCTGGCGCCGTTTGTTGGCCTTCTCGGAACATTTATGACAGGAAGCAACATGAGTTCCAACATTCTGTTCGGAGGCTTCCAGATGACGACAGCAAAGCTTCTGGGAGTGAACTCAGCACTCGTTCTGGGAGCTCAATCCTCGGGCGGGGCGATCGGAAGCGCGATCAGTCCGAGCAAGATTATTCTCGGTACAACGACTGCGAATATTCTTGGAAGCGAAGGGGAGGTCATGAAGAAGATCATGGCGATCTGCGTGCTTGCTACGGTCGTGATCGGCGCTTTTGCATTTGTGGCAGTTTCATTCATATAAAATTGTCAAAGGACAGATGCAGACATTCTGAACTTGATGAATGTAGGAGAGGATATACAGAATGGGGAAAAATAGTTTTTTTAAAACAAAAGCGGGTGGACTTACAATCGCATTTCTTGTCATCATGGTTGCTTTTATAATCATTATGGCAGGGCTTGGTACGGGAAATGATATGCTTTGTACAGTCGGATTTGTTCTTATTGTATTTGCAATGTTATATTCCCCTGTGAAAGTATATATTTTGCGAAAGTAAAGCTCTGATTCCTGAAAATCAGAAGCAGACTCAAAACAAAGTTTGAAAGAATTAAGGAGCAGATCAACAATGATCATTGAAGAAATAACAGGAAGAATAGCAAGAGATCTGGAATATCTGAAGCGCTTTACAGCCACTCCGGGAAGTGGATGTACACGTCTTCCTTTTACGAAAGAAGCAAGACAGGCAGTGGATTTCCTGTCAGGCCTTATGCGGGAAGTCGGGCTTGAAGTGAGAGAAGATGCAGCCGGAAATGTCTTTGGTGTCCTGAAAGGAGAAGATCCGACACTGCCATGTGTTATGATGGGATCTCATTATGATTCCGTGATCCATGGCGGTGATTATGACGGTATTGCAGGTGTCGTCTGTGCGATAGAAGTAGCAAGACAGCTGAAAGAGAGCGGAGCTGAATTAAAGAAAAATTTTGTTGTCGCAGGATTCTGCGATGAAGAGGGTATGCGGTTTGGAACCGGGTATTTCGGATCAGGCGCAATGCTCGGACATCGGGATGTGGAATACTGTAAGAAATTTGCAGATGCAGACGGGATCACAATCTATGATGCAATGAAAGCGTATGGTCTTGATCCTGAGAAGATCGGGGAGGCCGCCTGGGATGAAGGATCGATCGGATTTTTCCTGGAAGCACACATCGAACAGGGGCCGGTTCTTGATGCGGAAAAGGTTCAGGTCGGTCTTGTAGATTGTATCGTTGGTATTCAGAGATATATGATCACGGTGCACGGAAGAGCGGATCATGCAGGAACAACTCCGATGGATATGCGGATCGATGCGGTGGAGGCTGCTTCGAAAGTGATCGCCAAAATCCCGGACTGGGCAAGAGAAAAAGCGGATGGAACGGTGGCAACAACCGGATTTGTCCGTGTGACTCCGGGCGGAATGAATATCGTAGCTGAAAAATGTGAATTCACAGTCGACATCCGTTCGAAGAACAATGACAATATCAATGATATTGCGAGAAGGATCAGGGCTCAGTTAGACCGTGAGATGAAATATAACGGCGGAAGCTATGAGATGGATACAAAGCTTGTGATCGAGCCGGTATATCTCTGTCAGGATATGTTATCAGTGATGGAAGAGAGCTGTAAAGCACATCATTACAGCTACAGATACCTTCCAAGCGGTGCCGGTCATGATTCGCTGGAAATCGGACAGAGCATCCAGGCAGCAATGCTTTTCGTTCCGAGCAAGGATGGCAGAAGCCATTGCCCGGATGAATTTACAAAGTACAGTGATTTTTCAAGAGCAACAGTTATTATGACTGAACTTGTGGAAAAATTACTCGGCAAATAGAATAAAAAGAACGAAGTCGCGGCGACTTCGTTCTTTTTATTGTCATTCTATCTAAAGAATCTTCAGGTGGCTATTGTAATAGTCTGTATATTCTTAAGAATCCGCTGATTAAGCGTTTTTGTATACTTCAAGAGCTGCTGCAACTGCATCTCCTGCAGGAACTTTCACTCCATTTTGAATGAGAACAGCCTCTAATGCACCGAGTGTGAAGAGGATATTTCTCTTCTGGCTTGAGTATCCCATGTTACCGATGCGGATGATCTTTCCGTCAAGTGGTCCGAAGGATGTGGCAACTTCGATACCGAAGTCATTTAACATCTGTCCGCGGAGTGTTGGTCCGTCAATTCCTTCCGGAATGCAGATCGCTGTTACAACCGGCATTTTGTGTTTGAGATCACCGAAGATCTCAAGCCCCATTGCCTGAAGTCCTGCGCAGAGTGCTTTGTCATTCAGGATGTGACGTGCAAAACGTGCTTCCAGGCCTTCTGTGAGGATGCAGCGAAGTGCTTCATGTACAGCATACTGCATGCTTGTAGCTTCTGTATGATGGTTCAGACGACGTGGGCTCCAGTAATCTTCAAGCTGTCCAAGGTCAAGGTAGTTGCTTGGAATCGGTGGAAGTGTTCCATCGATGTCCGCTGTTGTCCGGATACCTTTTTCCACTTTCTTTCTTGCATGTACGATCTTCTCGATGTTTTCATTGTAAGTAATGAGTGCAGATCCTGATGGAGCAGAGATACATTTCTGTGTACCTGCGATACATGCATCCAGTCCCCATTCATCAACCGGGATATCTACGCCGCCAAGTGTGGCAACACAGTCAACGATCAACAGGGCATCATATTTCTTGCAGAGCTTTCCAAGTTCATCAAGCGGCTGCATCATAGAAGTAGAAGTCTCTCCGTGAATACATGCAACTGCTTTGTATCCTCCTTTTTTCAGTTCTGCTTCAATTTCTTCCATGTCGAATACGGTTCCCCATTCTTTTTCAAGAAGTGTGATCTCGGCACCGCATCTCTCCAGAATTTCATTTAACAGATATCCAAATCTTCCGAATGCAGGGATCAGGACTTTATCTCCAGGGCAGATAGCTCCTGTGAGAACTGTCTCAAGACCGCCTCTTGATGTTGTATCTACAAGGTATGTCTGTTTGTTCTTTGTCTGGAAGAGCTGACGGCTCATCTCCATTGTCTCTGTCATAAGAGCAGTGAATTCCGGGTCAAACTGTCCTAATATATGTGCAGACATTGCACGAAGTACACGTGGGTCCGCTTCAACCGGACCAGGTGTCATAAGTGTACGTGGTGATGGATTGATTTCGCTGTAAATCATGATCATTTTCTCCCTTTGTAGTATAAAATAATTTGAACAAAAATATTATAAACGCCTGAACTGTAAAATTCAATAGTTCAGGCGAATGCAATTTTTGATAATCCGTATTTATAGTTTGAACAGGATGCCAAGGACCGCTCCGATGACGATCCAGACTAACGGATGGAGCTTTCGGCATCGTTTGTGCTGCATTACCGCAAACAGTGCGAGACAGAGGATAACGCTTAAATAATCAATGCTTTTCAGATGATGTGCATCTGTGATAGAAAAGGATATCTTGATCAATTCCCACACAGCATAAGCGATCAAAGCGGCGACGGTTGGGCGGATGCCGTAAAACGCACCCTGAACACGTTTGTCTTCGCTGAAATCTGCAAGAAATTTTGCAATGATCACGATGATAAAAAGAGCCGGAGTGACAAGGCCAAGTGTCGCGATGACAGCTCCTAAGACCCCGGCGGCATTATATCCGGCATAAGTGGCCATATTGACTCCGACAGGCCCCGGTGTACTCTGACTGATCGCAACCATATTTGTGAGTTCTCTGACCGTGTACCAGTCATAGGAATTTGCAAGATCCATCAGGAACGGAAGAGTAGCCATTCCGCCTCCGACAGCGAAAAGACCGATTTTGAAAAATTCAATAAAGAGCCGAAAGAAGATCATGATTTCACGCCCTCCCTTCTTTTCGCTAAAATACCGATACAGGCAGAGGCAATTACGATGGCTGCCAATGGGACCGGCGTAAAGCTTGCGATAAGAAAGCCTGCAAGAAAAAGAAATATTCCGAGCCTGTCCTTGATTCCCTTCTTCGCCATTGTGACCACTGTCTGAAGCATCATTGCACAGACAGCAACGCGGATACCTGCAAATGCGTGCAGAACGACTGGAAGGTCGATAAATCTTCGCAGTACAGAGGCAATGAGGCAAATGATCACGATGGAAGGTGAAATCATGCCCAATGTGGAAATGACACCCCCGATAAATCCTTTTTTCTTATATCCGACAAAGGTAGCAGTGTTCACTGCTATGATACCTGGTGTGCATTGTCCGATTGCATACATATCGAGGATCTCTTCCTCTGTTATCCAGTTTTTCGAGTCTACCAGTTCCCGTTTCAGCATTGGCAGCATGGCGAGACCACCGCCAAAAGTCAGAATTCCGATCTTGAAGAAACTGGTGTACAGTTCCGGTAAGATATTATGATTTTTTTCCATTTTATAACAGATGCGACATAATAAGCGCATAAACCTCCTGATTTTTCTTGCGCCAGTTCTCTGCAATCGACTGCGCTTCTGCTTCAGATGGCGCGGTAATGGTGAGATCAATCAAAGGCAGAGTATTCTCGATTACCTGACAGTGAACAGAATATTCTCCGTTTGTATTTCGATAGTAGTCTGATTTGACAGAGATCTCATTTTTGAGTTCATATTTTTTTTCATTTAAATACTCATCAATATCCTTTTGAATTGCATGGGATATATTATTTCTGAAATATTGAATCGTAGAAGAGCCGTCTTCCGTCAGATGATAAATCGTGCGGTTGTGCGTGGATTCTTCCCTGATGAGACCGGCATCCTGAAGCTCAGAGAGAGCCTGGTGCATCTTGAAAAATGTCGTGTATTCTTTGTCCAGAATAAATTCTGATATCTGAGATGTAGACATCGGAAAATCGACTTTGTCAAGCATGTACAATATAATTAATTTGTAGAGTGTAAATGGTTCTGCCATGTGCAGATCTCCTTTCCCTGCCATATGTCCTGTTGTTTGAAATATGCCTGCATTCTGTTTAATACCATTCTTTTATTGCCTGTCCATTTGGGCTCGATCAGAATGGATTTCGGACCGTCGCCGGTCAGACGGTGTATCACAATGTCCGGCCGCAGATTACAGATGCATTTGCCAAGTAATTCAAAATATTCTTCCATCGTAAAAATGTGGAAGGGATGGACTGCGTAGTATTCAGAGAGATCTGTATTCTCCAGTATGTGTAATAACTGGAGCTTTACTCCCTGAATATCCTGTGTGTTGAGATAGCGGATCGTCTGAAGCATTTTATCGGTATCTTCGCCCGGCAGTCCCAGGATTGTGTGGACGATTACTTCAATATCTATTTCCCGAAGCTTTTTGACAGCTTCTTCAAATACCGGAAGATCATAACCCCTCCGTATGAAGGAGGCTGTTTCCGGGTGAATCGTCTGAAGACCGAGTTCGACCCAGACAGGAATGACTTTACGGATTTCCTTTAACAGGGAGAGAACCTCGAAACTGAGACAGTCAGGACGAGTCGCAATTGAGAGAATTTCTACACCGGGGCAAGCGATTGCTTCCCTATATATCCGCTCCAGATAGGAAACAGGGGCGTACGTGTTCGTGTAGGCCTGGAAATAGGCGATAAAATGTTCAGAGTGCTGTTTTTTTGCGATCTGAAGCTTTCCCTCGTCTAACTGTTTTGAGATGGAGTGCATTTTGTTTCCCGCAAAATCTCCGGATCCTCCTTTGCTGCAGAAAATGCAGCCATTTGTCCCAAGCGTCCCGTCTCTGTTTGGACAGGTCATTCCTCCGTTCAGAGAAATCTTATAAAGTTTTACTCCGAACCTTTTTTTTAATTCATAATCCAGAGAGTGGTAACGCTTTTCTCCCCAGTACATTGTATTATAGCTCATTTTATATTCCTGCTTCCATAATCTCTCAACATAATATCATTCTGACAAAGCCAAATCAATATTAAGTAAGGTTTTTATCAGGAGTACGGCATCTTTAAAATGAAAATATCTTTGAATATAGAAAGAATTAGTGATAGAATAAATGAGTATTACTGGATTTGTATGTTTATAAGGAGGAAATATATGGATTACGCAAAAGAGTCTTTGAAATTACACGATGAGTGGAAAGGTAAAATTGAGGTGATTGCAACTGTGCCGGTTGAGACAAAGGATGATCTGTCTCTGGCATACACACCGGGTGTTGCACAGCCTTGTCTTGAAATACAGAAAAATGTGGAACGCAGCTATGACCTGACAAGAAGACATAACATGTGTCTTGTTGTTACAGACGGATCTGCTGTGCTTGGTCTCGGAGATATCGGACCGGAAGCAGGTATGCCTGTGATGGAGGGAAAATGTGTGCTGTTCAAAGCATTTGGAGATGTTGATGCATTCCCGCTCTGCATTAAGAGCAAAGATGTCGATGAGATCGTGAATACGATCTATTTGATCTCCGGATCTTTTGCGGGTGTCAATCTCGAGGATATCTCAGCACCAAGATGTTTTGAGATCGAGAGAAAACTGAAAGAGAAATGTGACATTCCGATCTTCCATGATGATCAGCACGGAACAGCAATCATTACGTTGGCGGGTCTTACAAATGCGCTCAAGGTTGTTGGAAAGAAAAAAGATGAGATCAAAGTTGTAATGAATGGAGCGGGAGCTGCTGCAATTTCCATTGCAAAACTTCTTTTGAAAGCCGGTGTGAAGGATATTACTCTTTGTGACAGAAATGGTGCCATTTATGAAGGACGAGAAGTCGGTATGAATCCTGTCAAAGAAGAAATGGCTAAGATTACAAATCTTGAGAAAAAGCCTGGAACACTTGCTGATATGCTTGTCGGAGCAGATGTATTTATCGGAGTATCCGCACCTGGAGTTGTCACTACAGATATGGTTCGTACAATGGCAAAAGATGCGATCGTATTTGCATGTGCCAACCCTACTCCTGAGATCTTCCCTGATGAAGCAAAAGAAGGAGGAGCAAAAGTAGTGGCAACAGGCCGGAGTGATTTCCCAAATCAGATCAATAACGTGCTTGCCTTCCCTGGAATTTTCAGAGGAGCATTCGATGTGCGCGCAAAAGATATCAATGATGAGATGAAGCTGGCAGCAGCAAAAGCACTGGCAGATTTCATTCCGGAGGAGGAACTCTCCGCTGATAATATCATCCCGCCGGCATTCGCAGAGGGTATTGGAAAAGCAGTTGCAAAGGCAGTTGCAGAAGCTGCGATTAAGACAGGTGTTGCCCGGATCACAAATGAATAAACGGAAAGTACTTTGCAGAATGAAACTCTTGTAGTATAATATACAGATGTTTCGAAAAAGTCATTTCAGACTGATTATCCCACAAAAGCAGAGTGAATAAGAAAGGATTTCTATATTTTATGAGAGCAAAATATGAATCACTTCCTTTGGCAACGCTTCGAGATCTGGCAAAGGCACGAGATATTTCCGGTATCTCAGGTATGAAAAAGAGTGAACTGATTGAGCGTATGCTGGAAGAAGACATAAAAGATAAAGAGCGTTCGGCAAACACAGGAGATAAAGAGAAGCAGGATTTGAAAGAAATAGAGAAACTGGACAGCGGCGAGATCGCGAATGGTATTCTGGAAGTAATGCCGGATGGATATGGCTTTATCCGGTGTGAAAATTTTATGCCAGGTGAAAATGATGTTTATGTTGCTCCGTCGCAGATTCGAAAGTTTAATCTGAAAACCGGAGATATTCTGGAAGGAAATATGAGGATCAAGACACAGCAGGAAAAATTCAGTGCACTTCTTTATCTTACAAAGGTTAACGGAATTCATCCGGCTGTTGCGAGCAGAAGACCAAACTTTGAAGATCTTACACCGATTTTCCCAAATGAAAGACTTTCCCTTGAAAATGGCAAGACAAGCACTGCTATGAGAATTGTGGATCTGTTGTCACCGATCGGAAAAGGACAGCGTGGTATGATCGTGTCACCTCCAAAGGCTGGAAAGACGACACTCCTGAAGCAGGTGGCATTGTCTGTCAGGAGAAATAATCCGGAAGTCCATCTTATTATTTTGCTGATCGATGAGAGACCGGAAGAAGTCACAGATATTAAGGAGGCAATCGAAGGAAAGAATGTCGAGGTCATCTATTCAACATTTGATGAATTGCCTGAGCATCACAAACGTGTGTCAGAAATGGTAATCGGACGTGCAAAGAGACTTGTGGAGCATGGAAAAGATGTAATGATCCTGCTTGACAGTATAACGCGACTGGCAAGAGCTTACAATCTGACTGTTTCTCCATCCGGAAGAACACTCTCCGGCGGTTTGGATCCTGCAGCACTTCATATGCCGAAGAGATTTTTTGGAGCAGCGAGAAATATGAGAGAGGGCGGAAGCCTTACAATTCTTGCAACAGCACTTGTTGATACCGGAAGCAAGATGGATGATGTTGTATATGAAGAGTTCAAAGGAACAGGAAATATGGAACTTGTTCTGGATCGTAAGCTCTCAGAAAAGAGAATGTTCCCGGCGATTGATATTCAAAAATCAGGAACGAGAAGAGAAGACCTGCTTTTATCGGAAGAAGAGTTAGAGGCTGTATCATCAATGAGACGTGCTCTGAATGGCATGCGAACGGATGAAGCAGTTGAAAATATATTGAATATGTTCTCCAGAACAAAGAACAATGAAGAACTCATTCAAATGGTAAAAAAGACAAAATTTATCTAGACAAAGTTCATTTTATTTGATATACTTAAACAGCTGTTTAATAAACGAAATTGATTTATGCACATAGTGCAGCGAAAATAAAGAAGAGGTGAAACGAAATGAGAGAAGGAATCCATCCAAAATATTATCAGGCAACTGTAACTTGTAACTGTGGAAATACTTTTGTAACAGGATCTACAAATGAAGATATTCACGTGGAAATCTGTTCAAAATGTCATCCATTCTATACAGGACAGCAGAAAGCTACACAGGCTCGTGGACGTGTTGATAAATTCAACAAGAAATACGGTCTTAAATAATCAGGTATATGTTGGGTTGAGATCAAAAGTCTCAACCCTTTTTAAATTATTAAAAATAAATGTTCTGTGATCAGTACAGAACGGAGAACTCATATCAGGAGTGAATAGAAAATGAAATCATCAAATATTGGCGGACAGGCTGTAATGGAAGGCATCATGATGAAAAATAAGGATGATTATGCCGTTGCAGTGAGAAAACCGGACGGAACCATTGTTGTTGATAAGAAGACATATCGAAATGTGGGCGGAAAGAATCGAATTGCGAAGATTCCTTTTTTGCGCGGGATTTTTAATTTTGCCGATTCTATGATCCTCGGTGTTCGCACACTTATGTATTCCGCTTCGTTCTTTGAAGAAGAGGAAGATAAGGCAAGAACAAAAGAGGAAGCGAAAAAGAAGGAGAAACAGGAGAAATGGATCATGACAGGAACGATGATCTTATCTTTTGTTCTTGCAATTGGAATCTTTATGATCCTTCCGTATTTTTTGTCGAGCCTTCTGAAAAGATGGGTGCCATCATACATGGTACGTGTTGTGATTGAGGGATTTGTCAGAATTGGAATCTTTGTTGCATATATCGTGGCAATTTCCAGAATGGAAGACATTCAGAGAACTTTTATGTATCATGGAGCAGAGCATAAATGTATCAATTGTATTGAGCATGGATTGCCGCTCAACGTCGAAAATGTCAGAAAGAGTTCCAGACAGCACAAAAGATGTGGAACAAGCTTTTTGTTTTTTGTTATGATCATTGGAATCTGCCTGTTATTTGTTGTTCGTGTAGAATCAGTAGTGATGAGAGTTGTTGTACGAATAGCTCTGCTTCCGGTGATTGCAGGAATTTCATATGAAGTATTAAAACTGGCAGGAAGAAGTGATCATGTGATCGTAAATCTGCTCAGCAAGCCAGGACTTGCTATTCAGAAGCTGACAACAAAAGAGCCGGATGATGATATGATCGAAGTAGCGATCCGGGCGGTTGAGGCTGTATTTGACTGGAAGAAATTTGAAGAAGAAAATTTTTCGGATCGGTAATCTGATACATAGGAGTATTTGAATATGAACCTGAAAGAAGCTCTGAGTACAGGGGAACAGAGATTAAATGAAGCACAGATCATGGATGCGCGAATTGATGCATGGCTTCTGCTTGAATGGGTTACAGGTATTACGAGAGCAAAATATTTTATGGATCCCGGCAGAGAGCTGAGTGAATCTGAGATACATGTTTATGAAGAGGCACTTGCGAAGCGATGCCGGAGAATACCGCTGCAGCATATTACGGGAGAGCAGGAATTTATGGGGCTTTCCTTTAAGGTAAATGAGAATGTACTGATCCCAAGGCAGGATACAGAATGTCTGGTTGAACTTGCACTTGAAAAGTATGAGCCGGGGATGCATGTGCTTGATATGTGTACGGGTTCCGGCTGCATTATCATCAGTATGGAAAAGCTTCATCAGAATCAGCCCGATCAAGATGCGGGCTTTTCAGGCTGTGATATCTCGGAGGCTGCACTCGAAATTGCAAAAGAAAATGCCAAGATACTTCATTCAAAAGTGTGTTTTATTCAGAGTGATCTGTTTGAAAAGGTGGAAAAAAGATACGATATGATACTCTCAAATCCGCCTTATATACGTACATCCGTGATTGATGAGCTGGAAGAAGAAGTGAGATGTCATGACCCGAGGATTGCACTTGACGGGAAAGAAGACGGGCTTTATTTCTATCGAAGAATTATTGAGGAAGCAAGAAATCATCTTGTGAATGGAGGATGGCTCATGTTTGAGATCGGACATGACCAGAGAGAAGATGTTATGTCTATGATGACAGAATACGGATATGAAGAAATTCATGCACGGAAAGACCTTGCAGGGCTTGACCGTGTTGTGTTTGGAAGGTATTATATATTAGACGATAGTCTGCGTTAAATGAAATGATAGATTGAATAAACGGAAATAATGGATAAGATATAACAGGGAGGAAAAAGAATGTTTGACAAATTAGAGGATTTGCTCATTCGTTTCGAAGAGATATTAAGTGAATTGCAGGAGCCTGATGTTGTAAATGATCAGAATCGCTTCAGAAAGCTGATGAAAGAACAGAATGATCTGAATCCAATTGTTGAGGCATATAAAGAATATAAATCATGCAAGCAGGCAATTGAAGATAGTCTGATGATGCTGGAAGAAGAGTCAGATGAGGAAATGAGAGAGCTTGCAAAAGAAGAATTAAATGAATCAAAGGCAAGAGTGGAAGAGCTTGAGCAGGAGCTTAAGATATTACTTCTTCCAAAGGATCCTAATGATGACAAGAACGTTATGGTTGAGATCCGTGCAGGTGCTGGCGGAGATGAAGCAGCTCTTTTTGCGGCGGAGATTTACCGTATGCTTGTGCATTATGCAGAGAGCAGACGATGGAAGACAGAGATGATCTCGCTCAATGAGAACGGAATCGGCGGATTCAAAGAATGTGTGTTTATGATCAATGGTCAGGGTGCATACTCCCGTTTAAAATATGAAAGTGGAGTACACCGTGTACAGCGTGTTCCGGAGACTGAGAGTGGAGGACGTATCCATACATCTACCGTTACTGTTGCAATCATGCCGGAAGCGGAGGAAGTGGATGTAGTGATCGATGAAAAAGATATCCGTATCGATGTTATGCGTGCATCCGGAAATGGCGGTCAGTGTGTCAATACAACAGACTCTGCGGTTCGACTGACACATTATCCGACTGGTATTGTGATCTATAGCCAGACAGAAAAATCACAGCTTCAGAACAAAGAAAAGGCATTCCGTCTGCTCCGTTCCAAACTGTACGAACTGGAATTGGAGAAACAGCAGTCAGAGGAAGCTGCTGCAAGGAGAAGCCAGATCGGAACAGGTGACCGTTCTGAAAAGATCCGTACCTACAACTTCCCACAGGGAAGAGTAACTGATCATAGAATCAAACTCACACTTCATAAGCTGGACAGCATCCTGAATGGGGATTTGGATGAAGTGATCGACAGCCTGATCGCCGCTGATCAGGCAGCAAAGCTTGCGAATATGAATGAAGAGTAATGAGAGAAAAAGGTCCAGCGGACCTTTTTTGTATCTTGGCTCTGTTTGAAAGAATAAATACCTGGGGAGTAACAAGGGAGAATAACATATGAAATTCAGAAAAAGAGTAATGTCTGCCGTGATGATCGTGTTAATGATGTGTGCGTTAAGCGTGAGTTCAGTGCTGGCAGATGATAAAAAAGTGGATCAGAATGATCAGAACAAAGTGACGATTCTTTTTACTCATGATATGCATTCCAGAATGGAAGAGTATAAAGGGGAAAGCTCCAGAATGATCGGAGGAATCTCGAGGATCAAGACAGTGATCGATCAGAAGAAATCAGAGAATCCGGCAACATTTGTGTTCGATGCCGGAGATTTCTCGATGGGTACGCTGTATCAGACTATCTATGAGACAGAGGCAGCGGAATTAACGCTTTTTGGAAGAATCGGAGTAGACGCGACGACTCTGGGTAATCATGAATTTGATTATCGTTCGGAAGGATTGTCGAATATGCTTCACAGTGCGGTTCGGAATGCGGAGGAAGATGAGACGATTGTGCTCCCGAAGCTTTTATCTGCAAATATTGACTGGAATAAGAATCAGACAGAAGACAATAAACTTGTTCAAACTGCTTTTGAGGATTATGGAAGCACAGAATATACCGTGATTGAGCGAGATGGTGTTCGAATTGGTGTGTTTGGCGTTATGGGTGAAGATTCTGCCGCGTGTGCTCCCCTCAGTGGAATCGAGTTTGACGGGATCGTAGACGCATCGAAGAGGACTGTAGAAAAGTTAAAAAATGAAAATGTAGATATGATCGTATGTCTTTCTCACAGTGGTACGAGTCAGGATCCTGAAAAATCAGAGGATGAAATACTGGCAGAGGAAGTGCCGGAGATTGACGTGATCATCAGTGGACATTCCCATACGACTCTCAGTGATCCGATCATCTGTGGTGATACTGTGATCGCATCATCAGGATGTTATGGGAAGGCGCTTGGTGAGCTTCAGCTCATTCCATCGGAAGATGGAAGATGGACACTATCGGATTACGAGCTGAATGAAATAGACGAGTCAGTGGAGAAAAATGAACAAGTGGAACAGTACCTGAGTGATTATCGTGTGAAGATAAACGATGAATATCTTGAGCAGTATGGCTATACAATGGATCAGGTGATCGCAGAAAATGACATTTCATTTACCCAGATTGAAGATATAGATAAAGAAATTCATGAAGATTCGCTCGGAAATCTTATTTCAGATTCCTATATTTATGCCGTGAAAAAGGCCGAGGGAGACAATTATGAACCGGTTGATGTTGCGATAGTGCCTGTAGGTGTTGTAAGAGATACATTCCAAAAAGGGGAAATCACGGTTTCTGATGTATTCAATGTGAGTGCTCTGGGAATCGGAGCGGATCGACTGACCGGATATCCACTGGTAAGTGTCTATCTCACCGGTAAGGAATTAAAGACGATTGCGGAGGTGGATGCTTCCATTTCTCCTTTGATGCCGACAGCCCAGCTGTTTTCGAGCGGCATGATGTGGGAGTACAATCCAAACAGGCTGATTCTAAACCGGGTGACAGATACAGGACTTGTGCAGGATTACACCGGTAATGAAGACGAGGTCTCCTATGATCAGACGGAGAAAATCGAGGATTCAAAATTATACCGCGTTGTGTCAGGCCTTTATTCTGCACAGATGCTTGGAGCCGTAAATGATAAATCAAAAGGAATTCTGTCAATTACTCCAAAGAATAAAGAAGGCGATGCCATAGAAGATTTTGAGCAGTATATCATTCATGATCAGGATGGAAGCGAAGTGAAAGAGTGGTATGCTCTTGCGGGATATATCGATTCATTCTCAGAAAATAAAGAAGGGATATCGGTGATTCCTGCGCGTTATAGTGCTCTGGAAGGTAGAAAAGTGTTAAATGATTCGAAGAATCTTATTGATTTACTAAAGAATCCAAACAAAATCGCACAGATTGCATATGCAATTGTTATTGTATTTGTGATCGTACTTGTTCTGCTGATCCGATTTATCTGGAAGAAAGTAAATCTGAAAAAGAAAAGAGGATAAGGGATTGTATGATCGAGATAGAATTTAAAAAAGCAACTTTGGAAGATCGACCGTTGATTCTGCATTATTTTCATCATTACACAAGCAGAAGCTGTGAGAGGACATTTGCGAATGTTTATCTCTGGGCTAGATTTTATAATGTGACATTTGCGATCGTGGAGGAAACACTCGTATTCAGAAGTGAAGAAGATGGTCACTTCTCCTTCACATTTCCGGCGGGTGAGACCGGTCAGATAAAGAAAGCCATTGATACTCTGACAGCTTATTGTGAAGAACGGAATGTGCCATTCAGTATGTACTGTGTAACTCCGGAGAATTTCGAGGAGCTTGAAAGGTTATATCCGGGAAGATTTGAGGTCGAATACAATGAAGATGATGCGGATTACGTGTATGAGTCTGAGAAGTTAGCGACTCTTTCCGGGAAAAAGCTGCACGCAAAAAGAAATCATATCAATAAATTCAAACTGTTGTATGAAGACAGGTGGAGTTATGAGTCGCTCACAAAAGATAATCTGGAAGAATGTTTTCAGATGGCACTTAGCTGGAGAAATGAGAACGGGTGTGAGGATGATGAAGAAAAGAATGCAGAGATCTGTGTCACACTGAACTCACTCAGACTGTTTGAAGAACTGGAACTGGTCGGCGGTGTGCTGAAGGTTGACGGAAAGGTTGTCGCATTTACGATCGGAGAACCAATCTGCAAAGACACTTTTGTTGTTCACATCGAGAAAGCTTTTGCAGATGTTGAGGGTGCATACACGATGATCAATCAGCAGTTTGTTCAGCATGCCTGCCTGGATTATCCTTATGTGAACAGGGAAGAAGATACCGGATCGGAAGGACTGCGCAAGGCAAAACGTTCATACAGACCGGTGTTCATGGTACAGAAAGGCTATGTGAAAGAAAAGGAGCATAAGTAAATGAAGGCATTTGAAAAAAATATTCGAAAAGTAGAACCATATGTACCTGGAGAACAGCCACAGCATAAAGTAATCAAGCTGAATACGAATGAGAACCCGTATCCGCCTGCGCCAGGCGTTGCGAAGGCAGTGCGGTCTACTGATATTGAAAGAATGAGACTATACCCTGATCCGACATCATCTGCGCTTGTAAAAGAACTTGCGCGTTATTACGGAGTAGAAGAAAATCAGGTGTTCGTCGGCGTGGGATCGGATGATGTTTTGTCGATGTGCTTCCTTACATTTTTCAATTCGGAAAAACCGGTTTTCTTTCCGGATATCACATATTCTTTCTATAAAGTATGGGCAGATCTCTACCGTATTCCATATGAGTGTCAGAAGCTTGATGCCGACTTTCACATTGTAAAGGAAGATTATTATCAGGAAAACGGCGGGGTGATCTTTCCGAATCCAAATGCACCGACAGCAATCTATGAAGAACTTGATTTTGTGGAAGATATTATTGAGCATAATCAGGATGTCATTGTAATCGTTGATGAGGCATATGTGGACTTTGCGGGGAAATCGGCACTTGAGCTTGTAAATAAATATGACAATCTCATCGTGGTACAGACATTTTCGAAAGCAAGGTCTATGGCAGGAATGCGTATTGGATATGCAATCAGTAATCCGACATTGATCAAATATCTGAACGATGCAAAATACTCCTTTAATTCCTATACAATGAATCAGACTTCATTGCTCTATGGAGTAGAGGCGGTAAAAGATAAAGAATATTTTGAAGAAACGGTTGCAAAGATCGTGGAGACGAGAGAATGGGCAAAAGATCAGTTCCGTGAGCTTGGATTTGAGTTTCCTGATTCCAGGGCAAACTTCATTTTTGTCACGCATCCGGATCATGATGCGAAAGAACTATTCGAAGCTCTGAAAAAAGCAAATATATATGTCCGTTTCTGGGGAAGCGAGCGTATCGAACAGTATCTGCGTGTTACAATCGGAACAAAAGAAGAAATGGAATCATTGTTTGCTTTTTTAAGAGAGTACATGGGCAGATAGTAATACATTGTAGAATGAAAGATAATATAAAATAAGGAGATTTTTAAATGACAGAGACACTGGTACAGTCAATTATTCAGGCATTGAGTGGAAACTTTGGGAAAGAGGCAATCGTATTTATCATTTCAATGATCCCTATACTGGAACTTAGAGGAGCGTTGCTTGTCGCAGGACCGATTCTTGGAGTTCCGGTTGCCAGAGCGATCCCACTTTGTATTGCAGGTAATATTATTCCTGTTCCATTTATCCTGCTTTTGATCACACCGATCTTTAACTGGTTGAAAAAGACGAAATATTTTCGCCCGCTTGTGACAAAGCTTGAGAATCGTGCGATGAGCAAGAGTGATAAGATTGAGAAATATGAGTTCTGGGGTCTTGTATTATTTGTAGGAATACCGCTTCCTGGAACAGGAGCATGGACGGGATCTCTGATCGCATCTCTTCTTGGAATCAGATTCAAAAAAGCATTTCCGGCTGTTATCATCGGTATTTTTATGGCAACAATCATCATGTGGTTCGTATCATATGTTCTGCTCGGAGGAGTGCAGCTGATCGGTTAGACTGAGATTGCAAATCTGATATGTGTATGATATAGTTTATTTGTAACGAACAACAAGGAGGTTCCGCTAAGGGAATCTCCTTGTTCTTTTGGAATATTATTTTCAACTCAAATAATCCCTTAAACGCAAATACTCCAGCCGAGAGGAGTGGCCAGAGCATCTGTTTAAAAGGATTCTATTGTATGAATAAAAGGATTTCAGTTTCAAAACATGTATGGGGTGTTTTGAAACCGTGCGTCCTGAGACGCCTGTGTTTATTGTTAAATAATTATCTATCGCTTATGACTGTATTCTAGCATGGTGATCTGAGAAAGTAAATATCAATTTATCACAATAAATTTTTGTTTTTTACAAAAAAATTGTTAAATTTACAACAAAGATGATGCGTTGACTTGTGTTTGTTGATAAAGTAAAATCAAAATATCTTTATTTGTATATATTAACTGGAATAGATGACATCCATGTGATGAAAAAATAAATGTTAGAAAGGGAAATCTGATTACATTTTGTGATAATTGGATGATACGTGACAAAAATGAAGATACGAAAAATAATTGCAATTTGTGCTGCAAAATGTGCAGAAAAGGCGAGTGTAACAATTTTCCACAGACAGGGAGTAACCTGGGCGGGGAAGATTGCGCTCAAGATATATCCGGATATTTTATCGGAATTGTCAAAACAGATCAAAGAGAATATTTTTGTTGTGTGTGGAACCAATGGAAAGACGACAACAAACAACATGCTTTGCGCAGCACTGGAAGCTGAAGGAAAGAAAGTGGTATGTAATCATACCGGATCAAATATGCTGAATGGTGTTGTGGCTGCCTTTGTTTTAGCTGCAGGCTGGAATGGGAAACTTCATGCAGACTGTGCATGTATCGAGATCGATGAGGCATCGACAAAGAGAGTGTTCCCGTTTTTTAAGCCGGATTATATGGTGCTCACGAATCTGTTTCGTGATCAGCTCGACCGATATGGAGAAATCGATATCACAATGAATATATTGAAAGATGTGATGAAGAGTGCGCCGGAGATGAAAGTGATCGTTAATGGAGATGATGCACTGTCTGCTTTTCTAGCAATGGATACAGGCAATCCGTATATCACATATGGTATCAGTGAAAAAGTAGTGGATGATAAAGATTCACACGAAATCAG
Source organism: Eubacteriales bacterium (assembly GCA_030526265.1). Taxonomy (GTDB): domain Bacteria; phylum Bacillota; class Clostridia; order Lachnospirales; family Lachnospiraceae; genus Claveliimonas. The sequence continues at coordinate 24,664 of JAUNDE010000016.1, forward strand.
GGAGGGACGCTTTTGTAAAAAATGCGGAGCGCTGCTTGATTATTCCTATTATCATTACAGTCAGCTTGGAATCTATGCCTGCACAAAATGTGATTTTAAACGTCCGGAGATACAATTTGATGCATCTGAGGTGAATCTTCGGGATGGGCTGTCATTTGTAGTGAAAGAGCCAGCGATCCTGGAATCTGATGATCAGCTGTCTGAAATCAGAAACAGATTCTCTACCTCATACAAGGGGCTTTATAATATTTACAATATCCTTGCGGCATACGCTGCTGTAAAGAGTGCAGGATATCAGACAGATCATTTTCAGAAGATGTTAGAGGAGTATAATCCTGAAAATGGACGAATGGAAGAATTTGAGATTAAAGGCACGAAGATCGTTCTGAATCTTGCAAAGAATCCGGCGGGATTTAATCAAAATATCTCAGCTGTTATGCAGGATGAGTTGTTAAAAGATGTGATCATAGTGATCAATGACAATCTTCAGGATGGGACTGATATCTCCTGGTTATGGGATGTTGATTTTGACCGCCTGAAAAATGCAAATGTCAATGAGGTCGTCGTCAGTGGTATAAGGTGTCAGGATATGAGACTTCGATTGAAATATACAGATATGTATGCAATGCTTGAATCTGATGTTGAAAAGGCTATCTGTGAAAGAATTGAGAATGGCTGCGGAAATTTATATGTACTGGTCAACTACACAGCATTGTTTAGTACACGAGTTGTTCTGAAGCGACTGGAGGGAGCAAAATAATGGCTGATACAAAGAAAATTACAATTGGACATTTATATCCGGATCTTTTGAATCTATACGGTGACAGAGGAAATATTGCGTGCCTGATGAAACGCTGTATGTGGAGAGGGATTGATGCGGAAACGATAGAATATAATCTTGGAGATACGATTGACTTTTCAGAACTTGATATTGTTTTGCTTGGGGGCGGATCTGACAGAGAGCAGATGATCGTGTGTTCAAAATTACAGGAAATTCAGCCTGATTTTAAGTCATACGTGGAAGATAATGGTGTAGTAATTGCTGTGTGCGGAGGATATCAGCTGCTTGGTTCCTATTATAAAACAGATGAAGGAGTGATGGAAGGACTGCACCTCGTAGACCTTTATACGGAACAGGGAGAGGGACGGCTGATCAGCAATATCGTACTTCAGAGTGATCTTGTATCTATGCCGGTCGTTGGTTTTGAAAATCATGGCGGTCGTACATTTATCAATGGAAATAAACCTTTCGGGAAAGTTCTTTTTGGAAATGGAAATAATGATGAGAGCGGATATGAAGGCGTCGTATATAAAAATGTAATAGGGACATATCTTCATGGGCCATTGCTTCCGAAGAATCCGGAAATCTGTGACTGGCTTATAGAAAGGGCTCTTGAGAGAAAGTATGGACAGTGTGACCTTGAACCTTTGGATGACCATGAGGAAAATGAGGCTAATCAGTATATATACGAACGATTTGCAGAGCATAAATCCCGTTGACAGTAACGTCTAAAAAAACTATAATCTAACAAGAGAAGGAAATGTAAACCGAGAGGATAGATATAGATATGACAGTGAAAAATGAAGAATTAAGAAGCCGTGTCTGGCGTATTGTTATGACAGGATCAACACTTGTAATTGTAGTAATTGCAGTGTTCTTTCTTGTGCGAATGTTTCGGGAGAATCCGATTGAAGGAACATGGAACAGTGAAGACTTTGATATGGTATTGACAGTAAAAGGAAATAGTTCTATTGAAGTGAAGATTCCAGAGATCCTTGAAGGAGAAGATGTAAAGGTAGAATTGGATTACGCGATCGATAAGGATGAAAAAACACTCAGTATCAAATTGGATGAAACAAATATGGATTCTATAATCGAGAAGTCAGATGGCACTCTGACAGAAGAGATTGTAACGAGCTGTGTGGGACCGCTCCTAACGACATTTGATTACAGTGTAGATGAGGATGAGATGACACTGACAGAACGTGAATACGGTGAACAGTATACCTTTATCAAAGAATAAAAAGAAAACCTTCTGCGGTAACAGAAAATATCGACACCGTCAGAAGGCTTTTTCTTTTGAAGTATTATGCGGGGAGCCAGAAATGAATAAACCTTTTTTTGAAGTATTTCCGACTTTAAAAGTAAATAATGAGATGAAATTAATGTTTGACGATGTTGAGGTAGAAAAGGTCTCAACAAATCGTCAGAGAGATTTTCTCAGAATACATATTTTTTCACGGCATCTGATCGCAAAACAGATGATCTGTTCTGTTGAGAAATTAATCCGAGATCAATTGTTTGCAAAACAGGCGATTCAGATTCAGATCATGGAGAGCTATATGCTTTCTGAACAGTATACTCCGGAGAATCTGATGAGAGAATACTATGACAGTCTTCTTTTTGAAATTGAGCAGAAAAGCCGGGTAGAATGCAATATGTTGAAAACGGCAGCATTTCATTTTGAAAACGGGAATGCTTTGTGCCTGAAACTTGCTGATACGGTTGTCGCTGAAGGGAAAAAAGAATCTCTTGTACATACGATCCTTGCAATCTTCGAAGAACGTTTTCATGTACCGATCGATATTCGGGTAGAGTATGAGGAGGTAAAGGAGAGCAAACTGAAATATAATGATCTTCGCCTCCAGCAGGAGGTGGATGCAATTCTTGAGAGGAATGAAGAATTGCACAGGGAACGGGATCAGAAAGAACAGATGGAAACAGAAAAAAAGGCGAAGAAAGATCACAATAACGATTCTGCAAAAGATAATTCATCTCAAAGTGAAGAAAAGAGGCAAAAAGAACAAAATCAGCAAAAGGAGAAAAAGGCCCCGTTTGCCGAGAAAAAGCGCGAAGGTTCCTATATGCCGCGCAGATCAGATGATCCTAACATGATCTTTGGACGTGATTTTGATGATGCTGCAATTGAACTCAGTTCTGTCATCGGTGAGATGGGAGAGATTACGATTCGGGGTAAAGTCATCAGTTTTGATACGAGAGAAATCCGCAATGAGAAGACGATCATTATGTTTGCAGTTACAGATTTTACAGACACGATCATGGTAAAAATGTTTGTCCGCAATGAGCAGCTCCCGACGATTCTTGGGGATGTTAAAAAGGGAGCATTCCTTAAGATCAAGGGAGTCACAACGATCGACAAGTTTGATGGAGAGCTCACAATTGGGTCTGTTGCGGGAATTAGAAAAATTCCGGATTTCACAACATCAAGAAAAGATACGTACCCGGAGAAACGTGTGGAGCTTCACTGTCATACAAAAATGAGTGATATGGATGGTGTCTCAGAGGTGCAGGATATTGTAAAACGTGCACACGACTGGGGACATAAAGCGATTGCGATCACAGACCACGGTGTCGTACAGGCATTTACGGATGCGAATCATTTTATTGAACGTCTGGATAAGGATGATCCGTTCAAGATCATTTACGGAGTCGAAGCATATCTGGTGGACGATCTGAAGGATGTTGCTGTCAATGAAAAAGGTCAGTCATTGGATGAGTCGTTTGTTGTTTTCGACCTTGAGACGACCGGTTTCAGTCCGATTTCAGACAAAATCATCGAGATCGGTGCGGTGAAAGTTGAGCACGGTGAGATCGTGGATCGTTTCAGTACGTTTGTAAATCCACATATTCCGATTCCATTTAAGATCACTCAGCTTACGGGTATCAGTGATCAGATGGTGATGAATGCACCGGATATTGAACAGATTCTGCCTGAATTTTTAACATTTATCGGGGATTCTGTCCTTGTTGCGCACAATGCAGGCTTCGACGTTGGATTTATTGAGCAAAATATGCGTTATCAGGATATGATTCCTGATTTTACATCAGTAGATACTGTGGCAATGGCAAGGATTCTGCTTCCAACACTGTCGAAATTTAAGCTGAATATTGTTGCAAAAGCATTAAATATATCTCTTGAAAATCATCATCGCGCAGTGGATGATGCGGGAGCTACCGCAGAAATATTCGTGAAGTTTATTCAGATGTTAAAAGAGAGGGAAATATATGATCTGAAGGGGTTAAATCAGTTCGGAGCACACAATGCGGACTCGATTCGAAAGCTTCCGTCTTATCATGCGATCATTCTTGCGAGAAATGATATTGGAAGAACAAACCTTTATACACTTATATCCAAATCTCATCTGGATTATTTTGGGCGGCAGCCCCGAATCCCGAAAAGCGAGTTTTCCAAATACAGAGAAGGATTGATTTTGGGAAGTGCATGTGAGGCCGGTGAATTATATCAGGCGATATTAAATGATAAATCAGAAGAGCGAATCTCCAAAATCGTAGATTATTATGACTATCTGGAAGTACAGCCTCTTGGAAACAACAAATTCATGATTGCAAGTGACAGGATTTCTAAAGTTCAGAATGAAGAGGATCTGAGAAATATAAATCGTAAGATCATTGAACTTGGAGAAAAATTTAATAAGCCGGTTGTCGCAACCTGTGATGTTCATTTCCTTGATCCGGAGGATGAAGTATACAGAAGAATCATCATGGCCGGAAAGGGTTTTACAGATGCGGATGATCAGGCACCGCTGTATCTTCATACAACGGAGGAAATGTTGGAAGAGTTTGAATATCTGGGATCGGATAAGGCGCATGAGATCGTTATTGATAATCCGAATATGATCGCAGACTGGGTAGAGAAAATATCACCTGTTCGTCCGGACAAATGTGCGCCGGTCATTCCGGATTCAGATAAGATGCTTCGTGAAATCTGCTATAACAAAGCCCATGAGATGTATGGAGAAGAACTTCCACGTGTCGTAGAGGCACGCCTGGAGCGAGAGTTGAATTCAATTATCTCAAATGGATATGCCGTAATGTATATCATTGCACAGAAGCTTGTATGGAAATCAAACGAAGACGGGTATCTGGTTGGATCACGTGGTTCCGTTGGATCTTCTTTTGTTGCGACAATGTCCGGTATCACCGAAGTAAATCCGCTCAGTCCGCATTATTACTGTAAAAAATGTCATTACAGTGATTTTGAATCCGAAGAGGTGAGAGCATATGCCGGTGGATGCGGAATGGATATGCCGGATAAGAACTGTCCTGTCTGCGGGGAGAAGCTTACGAAAGACGGATTTGATATTCCATTTGAGACATTCCTTGGATTCAAAGGGAATAAAGAGCCGGATATTGACCTGAATTTCTCAGGAGACTATCAGAGTAATGCGCATAAGTATACGGAAGTTATCTTTGGCGATGGTCAGACTTACCGCGCAGGTACGATCGGTACACTTGCTGATAAGACGGCATTTGGATTTGTCAAGAATTATTACGAAGAGAGAAATTCCAGAAAGAGAACATGTGAGATCGAGCGGATTGTAGGCGGGTGTACGGGAATACGCAGAAGTACCGGGCAGCATCCGGGTGGTATCATCGTGCTTCCGCTCGGGGAGGATATTAATTCCTTTACGCCGGTTCAGCACCCTGCAAACGATATGACAACGGATATCGTCACCACACACTTTGATTATCATTCGATTGACCATAATCTGTTAAAGCTTGACATTCTTGGACACGATGATCCGACGATGATCAAGACACTGGAGGAATATATCAGTTCACCTGCCATGGATAATGAATACAATGAGACCGATCATCGCTTTGTTGCAACAGACATTCCGCTTGATGACCCGGATGTTATGGCATTGTTCCAGGGGACGGAAGTACTTGGAATCAAACCATCTGATATCGGCGGATGTCCGGTAGGATGTATGGGCGTTCCTGAATTTGGAACAGATTTCGTTATCCAGATGGTTGTGGATACGAAACCGAAGACACTGTCAGATCTGATCCGTATTTCCGGATTGTCGCATGGAACAGATGTGTGGCTCAACAATGCACAGGAGCTCATTCGAAGTGGGAAAGCAACGATCTCAACTGCGATATGTACACGAGATGATATCATGACATATCTGATCAACAAGGGAATTGAAAGCGAGAGGGCTTTCACGATCATGGAAAGAGTGCGTAAGGGCGCTGTTGCAAAAGGAAAATGTAAAGAATGGCCGGAGTTTAAAGAGGATATGGCAGCGCATGATGTTCCGGACTGGTATGTATGGTCATGTGAGCGAATCAAATACATGTTTCCGAAGGCACATGCAGCGGCTTACGTTATGATGGCGTACCGCATCGCATACTGTAAGATCAATTATCCACTGGCATATTATGCTGCATATTTTGGGATTCGTGCGGATGCATTTTCGTATGAACTCATGTGTCAGGGAAAGGAACGGCTGAATTATTATATTAATGATTATAAGCAGAGATCTAATACATTATCGAAGAAAGAACAGGATACATTAAAAGATATGAAGATTGTTCAGGAGATGTATGCCCGAGGATTTGAATTTCTTCCGATTGATTTGTATAAGTCGAAAGCATCCAGATTTGAGATTGTAGACGGAAAACTGTTACCGCCATTCTCGAGCATCGATGGAATGGGGGCAATTGCTGCGGAAGCAGTAGAAGCGGCAGCAGCTGACGGACCTTATCTGTCCAGAGATGATTTCAGACAGAGAACAAAGGTCAGCAAGACTGTTGTTGATCTCATGAATGACATGGGATTATTTGGAGATCTCCCTGAAAGTAATCAGCTGTCATTGTTTGACCTGTAGTTTTCACACAAGGTATCCCCCTTCCGATCAAGGAAGGGGATAAAATAATATCTGTTGGAGGAATAAGAATTTATGAGCCAAAAAAACAAAGGAATATTATGCATTCTTTGCTCAGCGTTCTGTTTTGCTTTGATGAATATGTTTGTGAGAATGTCCGGAGATCTGCCATCAATTCAAAAGAGCTTTTTCAGAAATTTTGTAGCGATGATATTTGCTGTTATCATCATGAACAGGAATCAGATTAAATTTGGATGGAAAAAATCGAATTTGAAATATTTTTTGATTCGATCTGTATTTGGAACGGTTGGAATTCTCTGCAATTTTTATGCAGTAGATCATCTTATGATTTCAGATGCTTCCATGCTCAATAAAATGTCGCCATTTTTTGCTGTGATCTTTAGTTATCTGATATTAAAAGAGAAAATCAGGATGCCACAGGCACTTTTTGTAATTGGAGCATTTCTTGGAAGTTTGCTCGTAATCAAACCGACGTTTTCAAATATGGATCTGATTCCGTCTCTGATTGGCCTTATGGGTGGATTTGGTGCAGGAGTCGCATACACATATGTTCGTAAGCTGACAATGAATGGAGAGAAGGGGGCAGTGATCGTCTGTTTCTTTTCGGGTTTTTCATGCCTGGCTACACTGCCTTTTTTGATACTTAATTATCATCCTATGTCTTTGATGCAGATAATAATCCTCCTGGCAGCAGGTCTTTCTGCGGCAGGAGGACAATTTTCAATAACGGCGGCGTACAGTTACGCTCCGGCAAGAGAAATATCTGTTTATGATTATTCTCAGGTGATTTTTGCTGCGATTCTTGGATTCCTGTTTTTGGGACAGATTCCGGATCTTTTAAGCTGGATCGGATATCTTGTAATCTGTTCTATGGCAATTGGAATGTTCTTATACAACAGCCGAGAACGATAAAAGTGTATCTAAATCTTTCTGGAACTGATTATTTGCGTTTATGATAGAGCGCTTTTCAGTTCCATTTTTTTTCTGAGCCATGTATCCGTCATACATGGCAAATAACATATCATAAGAATAATCTCTGTTCTGTGTCCACTGAAAAAGTACCCAGTTCATTGCGTGAGGGCACCAGTACTGTCTTTGGATTTCGGCAGTTTCAAGTGTAGAGATATGCATAGCAGCTTCTCTGGCAAGCTTGGAAAGCCTTCCGTCATGTTCAGGGATCTGTTCTTTGTCTTTTCTGATCGGAAGTTTGAATCCTTTGCGCTTTTCAGCATTCCCTTCTGCGATGATGGCAGAACTTTTCTTAACCAGATCATTTAGTTTGTTTGAAGCTTCCCAGTAAGGTGTGAAATCGGGAGACAATGGTGCGTTTCGCTTCGGACGGGCTCCTTTTCCGCTTCGTAGAGAGAGAGATTCCAGATGTCTGTCATAACCTCTCCGCTTTTTCGGATCACTTAAGATCCTGTAGGCAAATAAGACGTTCTGAATATATGTAGTTGTGTCAAAAGTTGTATCCATATTGGAATCCGGATGAAACTTTTTTACCAGGAAATTCTTTGCAGCAACGATCTCTGCTTCTGTGGCAGAAGAAGAGATGCCCAGTAAATCATAATAAGTGCAATCTTTCATTTTATAATCCCCTCAATATTCTGCACAGGATGTGCAGAGATTGTAATTATTTTCATTCATCTATCATAAACGAGAATGACAAGTTCCGCAAGCGGGAACTCTCAGAATAAGTGGCTAAAAAAGACAGGATGTAAAACATCCTGCCTGCTTTTGCATTCCCGCCTAGGGCTTTTAAATATCATGATATTCTTTTAAACTGAAAAGATTTATTTTATATATAAAAAGTACTTCCTATGGGTTTTGAATGCGGAATGGATTAACATTTAACAACATTAACCGCCTGAGGTCCTTTCGCACCATCTGTCAATTCATATTCAACTGGCTGACCTTCTTCGAGTGATTTAAAACCTTCGCCGGCAATTCCTGAAAAATGTACGAATACATCGTTTCCTGCTTCATCAGAAATGAAACCGTAACCTTTTTGGTTATTGAACCACTTAACTGTACCCTTGTTCATTGTACAACCTCCATTAAAATAAAAAAAAATTACAAACGACATATAGGGAAGTTCCCTATTTTATGTAGTTATTTCGTCTGCTCTAGGCTATCATATGATATATGAAAAGTCAACAAAAAAACAGACTGAATATGTCAAAATATACAAAAACTTACAAATACTTGACGATGTCATGACCAACGTGTAAAGTAATTATATATGCGAAGAAGAGGAAAAATATATGATTACACTGACAGGAAAAAAGATATCAGAAGGCATTGCAATCGGACGTCTGGCCTTTTATAAAAGAGGAAAAAGAGAAATACGGCGAATCTATGTTGAGGATTCGAAAAGGGAGGTACTGCGCTTTCAAAAAGCATGTGAAAGAGCCGAACTGGAGATCCGAGAACTATATACATCAATGGTAAAAGAAATTGGTGAGATCAATGCAGCGATGTTTGAGATGCAGCAGATGATTCTTGATGATTCTGAGTATACCGATGCTGTTAAGAAAATCATCGTTGATCAGCGATTGAATGCGGAATACGCAGTGAAGGAAGCTACAGAACACTTCCTCGACAAGTATGCTTCCAGAGATGCGAGCTATGTAAGAGGACATGAAGCAGATGTACGAGATGTGGCATCACGTATTCTTCGCATTCTTGCGCGTGTAAGACTTGGAAAACTCATGATTGACGAACCTCTTATCATGGCATCGAGAGATTTGTACCCAAGTGAGGCGGCACAGCTTGAAAAGAGTAAAGTGCTTGGCATCGTGACAATGTATGGTTCCATCAATTCGCACACAGCGACGATTACGAGAACAAAGGAAATTCCTTCTGTCATCGGGCTTGGGGAAGCATTGAAGAAGGAATATGAAGGAAAACTCGTGATCATTGACGGGTTTGAGGGGAAAGTATATATTGAGCCGGATCAGACAACGCTTACAAAGCTGCAGGAAAAGAAAAAGAACAGTCGAAGAAATATTGAGACACTGGAGCGCCTGAAGGGAAAAGAGAATGTCACACAGAGCGGACAGAAGATCGAAGTAAGTGCAAATATCGGATCAAAAGAAGATATTGAGAGTGTACTTAGAAATGACGCGAGCGGAGTCGGATTGTTCCGAAGTGAGTTTATTTACAGAGATAACGGAATCAAATTTCCGACAGAAGAGCAGCAGTTCCAGATTTATAAGCTTGCATCAGAGTCCATGGGCGGGAAAAGAATCGTTATCCGGACTGCTGATATAGGCGGCGAGAAAGATGTGGAATGTATGGAAGTATCGGGAGAAGTGAATCCGATCATGGGATATCGGGGTATTCGCGTTTCTCTTGATAAGGAGGAGATGTTCAAAGAACAGCTCAGGGCGATACTCAGAGCTTCAGCTTTCGGCCGGCTGGCGATCATGTTCCCTATGATCAGTTCTATGGAAGAAGCCAGGGCAGCAAAAGCGATCCTCGAGCAGGTGAAACAGGATCTTCGAAACGAGAAATGCTTATTCGATGAAGAAATTGAAGTTGGAGTTATGATCGAAACACCTGCAGCAGTGATGATCAGTGGAGAACTTGCAAGAGAGATGGATTTCTTCAGTATCGGAACGAATGATCTCACGCAGTTCACGCTGGCTATGGACCGTTCAAACAGAAGAATCTCCGGTTACTATAATCCAAAGCATCCTGCACTTCTGAAGATGCTCAGGATCGTGACAAATAATGTGCACCTCGAAGGAAAGAAGATCAGTATCACCGGCGATCTCGCAGCAGATCTATCGATGACAGATCAGTTTATCAAAATGGGTATTGATGAGCTCTCTGTAGCCCCGAATCAGATCCTTCCTCTGAGAAAGCATATCCGGGAATTGAAATAGGAACAGATAATAACAGAGATTATAAAAGTCGTTGCATATTTGATGTGATATCAATATGCAGCGACTTTTATTGTCATACATCCCAAAAATCCGCCGATGGGATGTTTTGAAGATCGTTAACGGTATATCTTTTTTTCTGAGATTACGATATCGACGGGCAGGTCATGCGATTCCATGATCACCTGATCCAGCATAAGCTGCTCTCTGCAAAGGGCAGCGGTCACAAAGACTGACTGTGAAAGATAACGGTCATAATAGCCGCCGCCGTGTCCGAGACGATTCCTGTTCCGATCACAGCTTACACACGGAATGATTCCAAAATCAATGTCTTTCACAGATACACGTACGCAGCTGCTTTTCGGTTCCATAATCCCATAGAGTCCGCTTTCCAGATCATCAAAAGAATGGATTTCATATAATTCCATGATTCCTTTGCCGATGCACTTTGGAACGGCAATGCGTTTGCCATATTCCCATGCATGACGTATGATGGGAAGTGTGTCAATCTCTTTTTTCGTGCTGACGTAGCAGAAAATGAAAGAGGCATTTTGATATTCTGACAAAGAAAAAAGAGTGTCAGCTATCACAATGTCCGATGATTTCTGATATTCTTCGGTCAGCTGTCCGATTCGTCTTTTTATTTCTGTTCGCTGCTGTTTTTTATCCATAATGATCCTGCCTTATGTGCGTTTCCTTTCAGGTTTTGAGATGTCCTGGCAGGATGAACTGCCGAAACAAATCTGATTTCATTATAGTGGAATCACTTTACGTCCGTCAATCATGCGATAATCTTTCTTTATTTCGCAGCGTTTTCGGCGAATGAGGTATCTACCAGCTTCTCGTATGGCGCACGCTTTGAGAGCTCTCCGGCATTGTCCAGAATATCCTGAAGAAGCTCGAAGCTTTTCTTTTCAAAGATCAGATCGTTTTTCCACGTATCCTGTTCGTAATATCTCGTTACAATTGTCTTGATCGTGTTTAAATCTGTTTCTGTAAACTGAGGCGCGATAACAGATGCAATTGTTTCCGGTGTGTTGTTCTGAACAAAGTCCATTCCTTTTTGCAGGGCATTTACAAACGACTGAATCGTGTCTTCATTTTCTTCTATATAGCTCTTCTTTGCTGAGAAAGCAGTGTATGGAACATAACCACTGTCTGTTCCAAGAGAAGCAACAACATAGCCCTTGTTTTCAGATTCCAATGCGGTTGCACCTGGCTCGAATTCAATCGTGTAATCGCCCTGACCACCTGAAAAGGCAGCAGCAGTAGAACCAAAGTCGATACTCTGGTCGATATTTACTTCGGACGGGTCGATGTTGCTTTCTTTGAGAATGTATTCAAAAACCATCTCCGGCATACCACCTGACTGCCCTGGAACAATGTAAATATTATGATGATGAAGGACTCGGAATTGTCAAAACAGGCGGGGATTGGTATAATATCCCCAGTTGAAAAGAAAGAAGGAGAGATTTGTGATGAGTAAAAAAGAAATAGTAAAACGTTATATACTATTTATAATAAGCCTTTTTTTTGCAGCACTGGGGGTAGCATTTACAAAACATGCCGAACTGGGCGTATCACCTATTTCTTCAGTCGCTAACGTGATGAGTTGTAAGTATAGTTCATTCTCTTTGGGAACATGGCTTATTATTTGGAATTGCATTTTGATAGCAGGACAAATCTTAATACTTCGAAGAAAATTTCAACTAATACAACTGTTACAGGTTCCGCTTTCCTTTTTATTTGGATGGTTTACAGATTTCGGAATGTGGATCGTATCCTCTATTCCGGTAAAATCATATCCTGTACGTCTTGTCATGGTAGTTGTCGGAATTGTGATTCTTGGCTTTGGAATTTCTCTTTCTGTTATTGCCAATGTGATTATGAATTCTGGGGAAGCTCTTGTGAAAGCAGTTTCTGACACAGCGAATAGAGACTTTGGAGAAGTAAAAATTTTCTTTGATATCCTATGTGTTGTCATGGCTCTCGTTTTCTCGCTTATATTTTTTGATTTTACGATCGTAGGTGTAAGAGAGGGAACGATCATTTCAGCATTGTTTACAGGGGTCATTGTAAAGTTTTTCAGCAGAAGAATAAAAATGCCGTTGGATGTTATTTTATGTGATAAATCATCTATAGGTGGAAACGCGTGGTAAGTTTGATGAGAAAGCTACTGTGTGATTTTACAACTACAAGATGATGAATGAGTTGGTTAATCATGCCATATGGCTTGATTATATATGCAGAGATAAAAACGCAATGCACATGAGAATATGTGTTAGAGCTGGTTGGTAGCCCAGCCGTCCTGTATTATGCAGGGTAAGTAACCTGCCCCTCCGGGTTGTCCATTCTTTGCTCATCAATTACTTGACGAATACTGCGACAATGAGCGCAGCAGTGCAAGACAGGAGGGAATAATATGGACAATGTAAATGGCAAACTGACAGTGTTTTTTGAAGATCCATTTTGGGTAGGAGTTTTTGAGTATATTGAAGACGGAAAGCTTTCAGTGGCTAAAGTGACTTTTGGTGCAGAACCAAAGGACTATGAAGTTCAGGAGTATCTTCAGAAAATGTATTATGATTTGCAATTTAGTCCGGCTGTGACAACTGTTGTAAAAGAGAACAAAAGAAATCCTAAGAGGATACAGCGTGATGTGAAGAAACAGATGCAGGAAAATGGTATTGGAACAAAATCACAGCAAGCGCTGAAAATGCAGCAGGAGCAGAACAAACAGGAACGTAAAATAAAACGTCGAGAGCGAAAAGAGGCGGAAGAAAAACGGATGTTTGAACTGAAACAGCAAAAGAAAAAGGAAAAGCATAAGGGGCATTAATGCCTCTTGGCTTTTGCCTGAAAAGAGAACAGGAGAAAAAAATGAGTTTTTTATTAGGTATTATTTATCTTTCATTTATCAGCCTTGGACTTCCCGATGCATTACTTGGTGCGGCATGGCCAAATATGTATCCGGCATTTCAGGTTCCGATATCCTGCGCAGGGATAATTTCCATGATTATATCATTCGGAACAATTATTTCCAGCTTACAAAGCGATCGTCTCACAAGAAAATTTGGAACAGGTAAAGTAACAGCAGTAAGTGTCGGAATCACAGCACTTGCTCTGTGGGGATTTTCCATCAGCCATAGTTTTATTATGTTATGTTTATGGGCAGTCCCTTACGGTCTCGGTGCAGGAAGTGTAGATGCCTCTTTAAACAATTATGTTGCGCTGCATTATGCCAGCAAGCATATGAGCTGGCTGCATTGTATGTGGGGAGTTGGAGCAACGCTTGGACCGTATATCATGGGTGCTGTGCTTACTGGCGGTGGTGTATGGAACACGGGATATCGAATAATTTCTGTGCTGCAGATTGTACTTACTGCGATTCTGATATTCAGCCTTCCGAAGTGGAAAGGACAAAACAGATCATCCGAAGAATCGACCGGTGGAAGGGCACTCTCATTGAAGGAGATTGTTGCGATCCCAGGTGCGAAAGCAATCATGGTCTGCTTCTTCTGTTATTGTGCGCTTGAACAGACAACCATGCTCTGGGCAAGCAGCTATCTGAATCTGGCAAAAGGTGTAGATGCAAAAACAGCTGCTTCATTTGCCGGCATGTTTTGCATCGGCATCACGATCGGTCGTGGAATTAACGGTTTTATTGCCATGAAATTGAAGGACAGACAGATGATACGTATGGGACAGGCTATTATTCTGATCGGAATTATAGTGATGGTATTTCCTTTTGGG
>JAUNDE010000016.1:39028-42034 GCA_030526265.1 Eubacteriales bacterium
CACTGATTGGATTGGGCTGTGCGCCTATTTACCCTTGTGTGATTCATTCAACACCGGAGCATTTTGGTGCAGAGCATTCGCAGGCAATTATCGGGGTACAGATGGCAAGTGCTTATATCGGAACATGTCTCATGCCGCCGCTGTTCGGCTTAGTTGCAAATCACATTTCCATCAGACTGTTACCGTTATATCTGCTGATGTTGCTTGTGCTGATGGTGTATATGCATGAAATGTTGGAAAGGAACTGCAAATCTGCCTGATTGAAAAAGGATATGGAAGAAATCGTAGCACTATATATCTTTGGAGCGGACAGTTTTTTGATACCGGCACTGATTGTGATGTCGGTTGTACTGCTGTGCATAGGAGTTACGATGCTAATGCATCATTGGAAACGGAACACGTTGTTAAGTATTGGTGTAAGTACACTTTTATACATGGTAATTATACAAATCAGAATGTAGGAGAAAATAATCAGATTCATATGGGGTTGAGGTGAAAATATGGTGTCGAGTAAAGAATACCTGGAATTCAAACCAGTAAAATCAGCGATTAGTCGTATGCCAACAGTTCTGTATAAATTACCAGCTCCAAAATTGAAAAAGAAGAAATAAACAATTGGCCGAGCTCTTTTGAGCGAGTGATGCTTCTTGTCCGAAGGGCAAGAAGATGAGAGAAAGATACTACTAAATCGAAAGTTGTAAAAGAGGTGAAAAGTAAATGGCATTATGGATAGCTATAGGTGCAGCAATAGTTTGTGCGGGAATAGCAATATACTATGGGACAAAAAGAAAATAATAACTTCTGGTCTTGTATTAGAAAAAAGGTAACCTGGAGGAAAAGACATGGAAATTATGCCAGTAAAAATAGAAGATGCGAAAGAGCTTCTTTCAATCTATGCACCGTATGTCCGGGATACTGCGGTATCATTTGAATATGAAGTGCCTTCTTTGCCTGATTTTCAGGATAGAATACGAAGCATTTCATCAGATTTGCCATATATAAAGGTAGTAGAGAAGGGGGAAATTCTTGGGTATGCGTATGCCGGTAAATTCAAAAACAGGAAAGCTTATGACTGGTCAGTGGAAGTGACTGTTTATGTCAGAAAAGATTCCAGAAGAGCAGGTGTCGGAAAACTGCTCTATCATGCTTTGGAAGATTCTTTGAAACGTATAGGTGTTTTAAATATGAATGCATGTATCGCAAGACCAAAGGGAGAGGACGAACATTTGAGTGATGGAAGCTACTGCTTTCACGAAAAAATGGGATTTCATTCCGTGGGTACTTTTCATAATTCTGGATACAAGTTTCATACATGGTATGACATGATCTGGATGGAAAAAATCATTGGAGAACACCAGAAGGATCAAAGAAATGTCAGATTTGGCGAATGGACGGTAGAATGATCGATCGGAGTATTGGGGAGGAAGGATATGACAATTGAACTTGGAATGGAGCGAGATATTGATCAATGGATGAACCTTGTGGAAAAAGTGAAGGATTCCTTTCCTGGTCTTGAAACCAGAGAGGCTTTGAATGAGCACAAAAATACTGTTTTAGACTTTATGGGCAGAGCTTCTGCAATTTGTGCAAAAGAACAAGGAAAAATAGTTGGCACATTATTGTTTTCAAAGGAGTGCAATGAACTTTGTTTTTTAGCAGTTGATACTGAATATAGAAGACAGCATATTGCAGAGAAAATGGTTTCATTTATGATGACAAAAATGGATTCCAATAAAGACATTACGGTTATGACTCATCCGGACGGTGTTCCGGAAGGAGTTGCTGCAAGGGCATTCTATAAGCGAATGGGATTTGTTGAGGGAGAGTTGTCGGAGGAGTTTGGAAGTCCGGTACAACAATTTGTATTACCAGGAAAGAAGTGAATGATCCATATGAAATAATAAATCAACCGGAGCTTCAGGTATATGTAACAGATTTTGTTCAATTCCGGTTTGGTAAACAAGTGAGATGGATTATCAAATCAAACTTCTAAAACGGGACCAGTTGTTCTATAATGATTACAAGAAATTATGGGTGATTTTACCTGAATATGAAATGATGAAAACAGATTTGAGCTGAAAATCAGAAAGGAACTACAATGAAAATATATATAGATTTTGATGATGTAATCTGTGAAACGGCAAAATACTTTACAAAAATTGCGAAAGAATTGTTTGATATTGAGGTGCCTTATCGACAGGTTCAGTTTTTCAATCTTCAGAAGGCATTTGATCTAAGCGATGCACAGTATGATGAATTGATGAAGGCAGGGCATACTCCGGAAAATCTGTTGAAATATGAGGAGACACCGGGAGCTTCAGAGACGATCAATAAGTGGGTCGATGAAGGGCATGAGGTTACAATCATTACAGGAAGGCCATTTGATTCCTATGAGCCATCCAGAACATGGCTTGATGAACACCAATTGGAGAGGATTCCTATTTATTTCGTGGATAAATATGGTCGAGAAACATTCCATCAGGATTGTACATATAATATGACCCTGGAGAACCTCTATAACATGACTTTTGATTTCGCGATTGAGGATTCACCGGCTGCTTTTGAGCATGTTCTGCATTTTGAACAGTGTAAAGTAGCTGTATTTGATCGCCCGTGGAACAGACAGTCAGAATTTCCAAATGACAGATTTGTGAGATGTTCAGACTGGAAAGAAATTGACCGGATATTTGAAGAGCATGTTAAGGAAGAGTGCTTTCCGGTTGAATGATCAATCGGAACCTGAGGGGTGAAGGAAAGGACAACTGAACCTGAAACAGAGAGGCAGCTTCAAATCATTTGAATTCAATGGTTTGGAGCTTTTTTAGAAAAGTGATACATACAGATATCAAATGAAGCCGACCAGGATCGCGTGCAAAGTCTCACGTGCGTTTGACTTGAATTTGTTTATAATAAAAGTTGAACATGACATACAGGTGACGTGTTACGAATGGTATAATGAATCAGGAAGTGAAAGTGATATGAAAATAGAAAGGCTTATCGGGATTC
>JAUNDE010000062.1 GCA_030526265.1 Eubacteriales bacterium
GTTGTTTCCAGTCCAAACCATGATTACCGTCGTCTAAACCGTTGTCAGAACAAATACCCGTTATTGTTTGTATAACCATCTTCTCATTCCTATATTTTGTATATCAAATTCTGATAGCTTCTCCCTATTATTTATTATACAGATTTCCCTTCTAAAACGTAAAGAACCTCCAGAAAATAAATGATTTTCTACGTTTGCGCAAATCGCAGAACTAAGAGAAGTCTACACCATTATTATACGGTTTTTTCATCAAAGCGCAGAGAAACGACTGTAAATATTTTATTTCCTACCGTTTGCACTATGAAAATCACCGTTCTGAGAAAAAAGTTGCTCTGTTTGCGTGCTAATTGAAATGGATTCGGCAAATATGAATTTTCAAAAGAACCTTGTTTTTAGGTTGCGTATCCTTTTGCCGTTCTGAAAATCAATCCCGATTTTCATATAGTCATATTTCACAAAATGCAGAAAAAACAGCCTTTCGGCTGGTTTTTTCTACATAGTATGTACAGTTTTTGTACATGGTTCCAAATTAAGGATTTTTGATGAACATATACATGCCGCATTTTCGATTGACTTCAGCGATTGCTTCACCATATAGCTTCTTATCATGCTCATATCGCTTCATATCGACAACTTTAGGGATGACTTCCTTCGGTTTAGACAACGGTTTTGTGGTCATATAACCGCCACGCTGACGTTTCCTGACCTGTTCCATTGCTGGCATACCTTTTTCAACGTCAGCCCAATACACATCCCAATCAAAGCGTGTGCCTTTAGGGGCTACAGGTTCGGTCTTTTCTTCGATAATCTCTTTTGCAGTTAAAATTGCTGCAAGAGCTGCCAGAATCCCATGCAATGCAATCTCTCCTTTTCAATCACTGTTTGGAACTCAGCATGAAAGCGACTTCACCTTGCGATAGAACGTCGCTTTCGTCATTCCTGCTTTTTTCATTGCTTCAACAGCGGTCATTTTGCCATCCTGCCATTCTTTTACAATGGATTCAAATTCTACACAAGGTCTTATTTCAGGGCGCCCCATTCGGCCTTCCTGCTTTGCAATAGCGATGCCCTCAGCCTGACGCTCCAACAGGCATTCACGCTCAAACTGAGCCAGACCTGCGAAGATCGTCAGCATCAGTCTGCCCGAGGGGGTGGAGGTATCAATCTGCTCTTTCTGAGAAATAAAGTCTACACGCTTCTCAGTAAGCTGGGCAACAATGCTCAGAAGGTCTTGCGTATTGCGTGCAATACGTGAATAGCTTTCAACCTCAACAATATCACCCTCACGCACATAATCGAGCATTGCTTTTAATTGTGGGCGTTCAGTGTTTTTGCCGCTGGCTTTTTCAACGTAAATCCTATCGAATTTATCAAGGTCTTGCTCCTGCCGTGCCGTGTTCTGCTCCTGCGTGGAAACACGAATGTATTTGATGCGTGCCATTGTCTCACGTCCTTTCGATGGTATTAGTGTATCATAAGTGTATCAAAATGTCAATATCAATTTTGAGACGTTTTCAAAATACAAACCGAACTTTATGAGACGTATTTTGTGGGTGTTTTTTTGTGTATCAAAAAGTAAAGTATTTGATACGCTCCACAGGCACATGTTTCCAGTATTATTCAGCGATCAATCCTTCTTTTTTCAATTTATAATGAATCAAGTTAAGCAAATAGTCTGGGCATGTCCTTCTGTTACCTTCCCATTCTTCAACGGCACGCTTTGAAAAACCAAAGTATTCAGCAAATTCTTTTTGCGTCATGCCTGATTCAGTACGCAATTCCTTTATACCCATTGTTCATATTCTCCTTATGTATTGGGTGGGGGGATAATAAAACTTCTACGCATTTTCTCCTGTCATGAAATTGCGTGGTCTGGTTCATTTATTCCTCAATGTCCAATTCCATTCGGTTACGTTTGAGCTTGAAAGAAAACTCTCCATTGGCGAACTGTGCCATGAAAGTTTCCAATACCGTATTCATCGGACAGTTTATAGTCTTGCAGTACTCTCTGAAACCATTGAGAACTTCCTCGTTGATGGTCGTATTCAGCATTGCACGCTTCGGTTTATTCTCAGGCATGATAATTCCTCCTAATCATTACAAAAAGTATCTAAATGTCCCTTTACCATTTGTCTGAAGTTTTTCACTTCCATATTGCAGTTACAGCGCAAAAGCTCATCCGCAATGATCTGACCTACTCGCCTGTCTCTGTTGTGTTCAAAAAATGCATCTTCGATAGAAATACCCTGTTCGTTGAGCTTCAATCCGATACGATGCATTACGCCGCTGATATATATTTGCAGGGGCAACAAGTTTATTCGCTCCATATAATCTTTCGTAATTACTCGCAGTATCCTGTAATATACGAACTGGTATGTATCCTCTCGTGCCCCCTTCCTATGCTCAACCTTAAAGCAACTGTCGTGATACACACCGCTAACGGTGATCGGAAACGTTGCATTGCGGTTTCTTCTCAGAAATGGTTCCGAAGGAAGCTGCAATAGATTGTCTGCCAAATCCTCAGGAATTTGCATCTGATATGTATTTCCGTTATCTTCTCGCAATGTGACAATATTGCCGCTTATATCTGCCGCCCTCAGATTTTTCAGAACACTCATATCATCACTGTATATACCTTCATACAAACACCTGAACAGAGATTTATAATACATCGGATTCAGCAAATCCCATTGCGAATCAATCAATCTGCACGCATCCATATACTCTGTGTGTGACATAAACTTAGCTTCAGCCATTGGCTTTGCTTCCTGCCACAGTGCCACACTGTCTACCTTTTGCAATGTCTGAAGCAACTGCTGTTCGCCAAGAAATCCAGCATACCGCCGCCATATATTACATATTGTGATGATATTTTTCTGACTCTTTGGCTTCATCGCTAGAATCGTTTGATTTACAGCCGCTTCTGTGTACTGCGCACATTCAGCTATAGCTTTATAAGACCGTGCAACCTTTACGGTATTGGGACTGCCCAATGATGCCAGAAACTGTTCATATAGATTATTCATAGATCCCTCGCCCCCATTCTCTACAGATTATAGCATATAACCTCTTAAGATTCTACTGCTGCGTAGATTTTTATCAAACACATTCCACCATGTATAGATTGATTCTAGATACAATATTAGTGGAATGAGGTATACGATATGGTAGAGTTTGGAGAACGCTTGCGCGCACTGCGCAAGGAACGAAATTTGACACAGAAACAGCTTGCAACGCTTATTGGAGTCAAGAACAGCGTCATCAGCTTTTATGAGGTTGGGGATAGAACACCCTCTCCCGAAGTGCTGAAAAAGCTGGCTGTTGCACTTCATGTCAGCGCAGATACATTGCTGGGAATCGAACCGATAACCCCTGATACGTCTTTTGATACTATGGGGTTGGATGAGAATGACAAGAAGCTGGTTCGCTCCCTGATAGAAACGCTGAAGCGTAAGAACAAAAGATAAAGCTATGAATAACCACGCTACAGCATTGTGCTATAGCGTGGTTATTCATGCCATTTTTCATTATGTTGCGGACATTCCTACAAGCGCAACAATATGCTTGACCGTATCTGCATCCGTATGTTTTACCAGATACGGCATTGTTTCCTGAAAATTTTTCTTTTTTACGCCTGACAGCACCCTAATATCTGACCAATAAAACGGAACGCCCTTGCACTGTAATTCCTGATATGCCCATATGATTTTTCTTGCCCAGCTTTCGGGGTATGATTCTGTATAGTGTTCAAAAATCGCTTTGCATCGGGGCATATTTTCAAGCTGATGCCCTAGCAAGCCCATTTCCCGATATACAAGCCTTTCTGAAACTCTTTCAGGTCTGCCGTTATCGCTGGCTGAACCATTGTATATACTGCTTACAACTGCTTCCAGAACAGGAGCGGTTTCTGCATCCAGCGTTTCCCAATCCACAGGGGCAGTATCCTTCATATAATGGCTGTCCTTCTCTCTCTGAATCTGCGACAGCGTCAGAGAGGGTGAAGTCAATTCTTCAACCGTCATCCCTATAAAAAAAGCGATCTGACAGACTACGGTAAAATCAAACCGACTGCCAAGCAAAACACGCTGAATCTGATACATACTTGCAATGCTGCACAATCCGATTCCTTCATAGAACGCCTTTATGTCATCGGCAAGCATTTTCGTATATCTGCTTCTGCCCGAGGGTTTCAGGTATTTGGTTCGGCTCATGCCGTGATACAGAACAGAGCTTATCGGTATATCCTTCTCAAAATCCATTGGTGCATCAAATATAGATTCAACATAGGATGCAAAACGGATTGCCGTTGGGTTATCTTCATATACCACAGTATTATCCTGAATGACGTTTTCTGCTGGATAGAATGTGTAATTCTGTTCGCTTTTTGCTGGTATTGCCGTTGCTTTCAGTCTGCATCTGTGTTTGGTGCATACGTTTACATTGCGTAGCTGGTGCTTTCTATGCCAGAATTTTTCGCCATATTGCTTCTTATCCTCTACCGCACACAGCGGACAATATCGCAAATACTGTTCATCGCTTGTTCGGAGCAAGACGCAAAACAGATGGTGAATATCACAGGAATCATGCCCGATATGATACAGGGCTTTTTTCCTCTGCTCCAATGGAACGAAGCGTGCATACTGAGGAAACAGCGTATGATTCAGCGTCAGCATATCCAGCGGATACATTTTTGCTATTTCTGCTCTGGCTTCGGGCTTCAGATTGCCGATAAACTCTTTGCTTGGATTGTCAGACCGATTGCAATACAATTCCTGCAATGCCATCTTGTGCGTAAAACAGCCAGAATGGACGTAGTACCGACAAAACCAGCTATAAACCAGTTCATCAGGATATATGGCAGGAAGATAAGCAATCATATAGCTACCTCCACCACTGGCATATGCTCTTTCAGCAAGCTCACAATATCAGTACCATCATTCTTTGCAATGGCTACAAGTTTACTGATGTTTATTCCTTCGTCTGCTTTCACCTGTACAGGTATTACGGAAGCGGCGGAGGATTTCTTTTTAGGCGGACTGCACTGAGGTCTACGCTTTATGGTAGGTTCAATGTAGCCATGCAACATGGAAAGCCGCTTCTCATAGGCTTCATTGAGCGTTGCCATGTTCAATTCCTCTGTGCCGTTGAGAATAGCGATTTCCTGCGCATCGTGAATTAGCGATACTATAACGGAAATCACACCTGCACTGTGTTCATACAACCATTCAATGATTGCAGGACTGATTGCTGCTTTCTGCCTTGTATACTGATAGTGAAACAGGGTACAACAGAAATCGTGGAAATATTGGTCAAATTCCAGTCTGTCATATTGCAAACCGAGGGAACGCCGTGCAAGCTGCATAGCCTGTTCAAAGAATACAACTGATTCATTCGTACCCACCATGCAAATGCTGATTCCCGAATTATTGATAAGCTGAGTCAGCATCCCCACAAGATTCTTACCGTTTTTGCTGTTGGCAACGTTTTGAATCTCATCGACCACCAATAGCCCTATATGATTCAATGCTACTGTGCTGACTGTGCCGATCAGCATATCCACCGTTGCCGCTCTGGATTTTATCGCATACTGATAATATGTCGTTCCCAATTCTTCATCCGCTTTCCGCAGGATTTCCAGTAAAAGCCCCTTCACAGAGGAATCAAACGGACACTGCACCGTCAGACAGGGAATAATTTTGTTGTGTGGCATTTCAGTTTCTATCAGACGCTTTTCTGTTATCAGAGAAATAGCACGACTGATAGCACTGCTTTTCCCGATTCCAGAAGCACCGATTATGGTATAGGAATCACTGCCGCCCATGATGCCGCTGCACGCCTGTTGCTGAATCGCTCTGTTATTCTGATACCGCTGCTGGATTGCCAGAGTAGTATTCTTCTTTTGCAGTGAACGCAAAAGGGAAAGATACAGTTTATTGTATATCTCCATGGACATTTGAGAGGGCAGACATATTCTGTACAGGTCTGATAGTGCCATCAGCCGCACAGCTTCACTTTCATTTCTGATGCTCTCATCGTATTCAGGCAGGATGGTCAGTGCAGATGCAAGCTCACTTCCTGCAAGCATTTTTGGCATGGCTTTCACAGCGTCCATCAGCTTATCCATTTTTTGCACCACCCTTCACAAAATCTATGTGCGTCCTGCGCTGTTCTGTCGTTCGTGTATTTCTGATTTGCTTAATATTCGTATCTCCACGCTGAACAGAAGCGTTTGCAATTGCTTCGATATGCCCTGCAAGGTCAATCTGTGCTTGGAGATTATCGCCCCTCAGAGACTTTTCACGGCTTTTCTGACTGGCTTTGAGTGAATCTACCTCCGCCATGTTCAAGCCCGAAAATCGGCTCTCAGCAAGTGTAAACTCCGTGAATATACCGTCATTCAGAAGCCATACACAGGAAACGTCATCGGGATTATAGGCAACTGTTGCTGTGCCGCCATGCAAATAATGCTCAGTGAAATCATCATGCTTGTATCGGAGCTTATTCACAGTCAACCCCTTTCGGGAGAATTTGCCTGTCGTTCGGGGCAGCAGAGTCAATACCAATTCATCATAGCTGACAGGAATAAGGTTCGCTCCTGACTGTGATTTGCTCCAATTCCAGATGCAGTTTGCATAGGGCTTCACATCGTCCGCAAACATTTCTTTTGTGTAGGGGAAATCCTGAATGATACGCTGATTATTGTAGTAGAGAATACAATGCAGGAGGATTCTTTCAAAATCGTGCATTGTAAGGCAGGCTTCTTTTCTGTAGTCTTTTGCTCCACGTTCTTGAAAATCGGACATGATTACGCCTTTTCCTTTCAAAAACCGCATATAGCTGGACTGTATCAGGTCAAAGAATTTCTCTACACTGCCTTTAAGTTCTGGACGAAAAGAAGGAAGATTCACGATTGTTACGCCCAGTTCCGCAAGCTGTTCTATGTTAGCGGATTTGTATTCACTGCC
>JAUNDE010000063.1 GCA_030526265.1 Eubacteriales bacterium
GGTGTATCTCGCGTCAGATCTGGTGGGGACACAGAATTCCTGCATACTACTGTGACGAATGCGGAGAGATGGTCGTTTCCAGAGAGAAACCGGCTGTTTGTCCAAAATGCGGCTGCGTTCATATGACACAGGACGAGGATACTCTCGATACATGGTTCAGTTCCGCACTCTGGCCATTCTCAACACTTGGCTGGCCGGAAAAGACAGAAGAGCTTGATTATTTCTACCCGACAGATGTATTGGTTACCGGATATGACATCATTTTCTTCTGGGTTATCCGTATGGTATTCTCAGGCTATGCGCACACCGGAAAATCACCATTCCACACAGTTCTGATTCATGGACTCGTAAGAGATTCGCTCGGACGCAAGATGAGCAAGTCTCTTGGAAATGGTATCGATCCGCTGGATATCATTGATCAGTACGGTGCAGATGCACTCCGTATGACACTGATCACAGGTAATGCACCTGGAAACGATATGCGTTTCTATAATGAAAGAGTAGAGGCGAGCCGTAACTTTGCAAACAAAGTTTGGAATGCTTCCCGTTTCATCCTGATGAATATGGAAGAAAAAGAGATCACAGAGCCGGATATGGCAGATCTGATGCCGGCAGATAAATGGATTCTGTCTGCATGCAATACGCTCGTAAAAGATGTGACTGATAATCTTGATAAATTTGAACTCGGAATCGCACTCTCAAAAGTATATGATTTCGTATGGGATGAATTCTGTGACTGGTACATTGAGATCGCAAAATATCGTATGTATCATGCAGAGGAAGATGCGAAGGCAGCGAATGCGGCACTCTGGACATTGAGAGAGGTTCTCAAGAGAGCATTGAAGCTTCTTCATCCATACATCCCATTTGTCACAGAAGAGATTTACAGCAAGCTCGTGCCGGAAGAAGAGTCACTGATGATCTCAGCATGGCCGGTATTTGAAGAAAAATATATCTTTGCGGAAGATGAGGATATTCTGAACCATTACAAAGAGCTCGTTCGCGGAGTACGTAACGTCCGTGCAGAGATGAATGTTCCGAATTCAAGAAAAGCAACGATCTATGTTGTAAGCGACGATGAGAAACTTGCAGAAGGACTCATGAGTCTCAAAGATTCCGTAACACTGATGGCTGCAGCTAACAATTTTGTTATGCAGAAAGATAAAACAGGAATTGCAGAGGATGCTGTATCTATCGTGATCCCGGATGCAACTGTTTATGTTCCGCTTGATGAGCTGATCGATTATGCTCAGGAGATCGAGCGTCTCACAAAAGAAGAAGAAAAACTCACAAAAGAAATTGCACGTTCAAAAGGAATGCTGAACAACGAAAAATTCGTGAGCAAAGCGCCGGAGGCTAAAGTCCAGGCTGAACGTGACAAACTGGAAAAATATGAGCAGATGATGGCTCAGGTACAGGAAAGACTTGCAGGCTTGAAAGAGAAGATATAAATTATGAAAAAGATTTCTTTGAAGAAAATACGTTTGAAAAAACCAGATCTAAAAGGAACGTTGAAAAAATTAAAGAATCTGAAAAAGGAAGATCTGATCGAATGGCGCAGGAAGCGTAAGGAACGAAGAGCCCGAATTCTTGAGGAGCGCCGCAACAGTGCGTTTGCGAAGAAAATGAAGCCGGTTTATATGTGGATGAACCGTTTTTCAATCGTACTGCATGTGCTTCTTGCGTGTGTGATCAATCTGGCGATCGAATCCATATCCAGACATTCACTTTTTGAGGGCTGGAAATATATGACAGGGTCACCGCTTGTGTTTTTGTATAATGCGTTTATGATTTTTGCAACATTCTCCATCGTATATCTTGTGAAACGGAGAGTGTTTGCGAGAATTATCATCACTGTCCTTTGGATGGTCCTCGGTATCTGTAATGGATATATGCTCTTGAAGCGAGTAACGCCATTCAATGCGCAGGACCTGAAAGTTGCCATGGATGGAGTGACACTGATCAGTAATTATTTCACACCGGTTGAAGTCGTTCTGCTTGTGATAGGAATTGTCGCGGTGATCCTCTGGATCATCTCGATGTGGAAAAGAGGCGGACAGTATGACGGAAAGATCCGGTATGTTGTATCGCTTGTACTCGTCGCCTCGAGCTTTGGTGCATATGGCTTACTGACAGACTTCGCAATTGACCAGAGAATCGTGTCAACGTATTTTGGCAATATTGCGTTTGCATATGAGGATTATGGTCTCCCGTATTGCTTTATGGCGAGTGTATTCAACACAGGAATTGACGAGCCGACAGATTACAATGAAGAGACAATGATCGAGATCAGCAACAATCGGGAGATGACAGTCAATGAGACATCATTAAAAGAGGGGGAACTGCCGAACATCATCTTTGTTCAGCTGGAGTCATTTTTTGATGTCGATGACGCAGAGTTTTTTACAACATCGGAGGATGCACTGCCGAATCTTCACAAGATGTTCAAAGAATATTCCACAGGATATTTCAAGGTGCCTTCTGTCGGTGCGGGAACAGCGAATACGGAATTTGAAGTTCTGACCGGTATGAATATGCGTTTCTTTGGACCGGGCGAGTATCCTTATAAGACTTATCTGAAAGAAAAAACAGCAGAAAGTGCAGCGACTGCACTTGGCGCGCTTGGTTATGGTACGCATGGACTCCACAACAACGGCGGTAATTTCTACAGCCGTGCGAAAGTTTACGATCATACCGGCTTCGACACATTTACGAGTAAGGAGTTTATGAATATCCTGCAGATGACAGAAAACGGATGGGCGAAGGATGAAATTCTGATCCCTCATATTCTGGAAGCGATGGATACGACGGATCAGCAGGATTTTGTCTTTGCGATCAGTGTACAGGGACACGGAAATTATCCGGAAGAGCAGGTAATCGAAAATCCAAGAATTACAGTCGAAGGAATTCAGGACGAAGCTCTGAAAAATAAATGGGAGTACTATGTGAACCAGGTTTATGGAATGGACGAGTTCGCAGGGAAACTTGTGAAGGCAATGGAAGAGCGCGGAGAGCCGACGGTCATTGTATTTTACGGTGACCACCTTCCGACGATGGGACTGGAAGCCGATGATCTTAAGAGCCGTTATCTCTACAACACAAACTATGTGATCTGGGATAACATTGGACTCGAGAAAGAAGATAAGAATATTCCTGCATATCAGATTATGGCAGAAACATTTGAAAGAATCGGAATTCATTCCGGAACGATTTTCAATTATCATCAGGAGCGAAGCGAGACAAAGAATTATCTCGCAGATCTTGAGCTGCTTCAGTATGATATTTTATATGGAAGACAGTTTGTGTATGACGGGAATCCGCCGATCACGGAAGGACACATGCAGATGGGTGTGACAGATACCTCTGTCACAGATATTGTTGAGAAGCTTGGCGGCGGTTACAGTTTATATGGACAGAACTTTACAAAGAACAGTAAAGTGTATGTTAATGGAGAGAAGAAAAAGAGCACATTCCTGAACAATACAAGAATAGAACTATCAGACAGTACGCAGCTGGAAGAAGGAGATGTTGTTGCGATCAGCCAGGTTGGATCAAGCAACACCGTCTTCAGGACTTCCAATAAATACATTTATCAGGAAGGAAAACTGGTAGAACAAAAAGGGACAGGAACCGGTATTCCGGGAAAGTCGTGGCTTGAGACAACGAAGGAAGAACAATGATAATGATGACATATGAGAAAGCTGTTGCATACATTGATGAGATTCCAATGTTTACAAAAAAGCATTCATTGGAGCACACAAAAGAGTTTATGAGAAGACTTGGCAATCCTGAACAGGGACAAAAGATCATTCATGTTGCAGGAACAAATGGAAAAGGCTCTGTGTGTGCTTATATGCAGGCAATGATGATGGCAGAAGGAAAAAGGGCTGGGTTCTTTACTTCACCACACCTCGTTAAGATCAATGAGAGAATCCAGTTAAATGGAGTGCAGATTGACGATGACACATTTCTGAAAGTGTTCTGTAAAGTGAAAGATGTAGTAGATGAGATGGGCGGGCATGGAATCGCCCATCCGTCTTATTTTGAATTTTTATTTGGGATGGCAATGCTTGCATTTGCAGAGCTTGCCCCTGATTATATTATCATGGAGACAGGGCTTGGCGGACGCCTGGATGCGACGAACGCTGTTCAGCATCCGATACTTACGATCATTACTTCGATCAGCCTGGACCACACACAATATCTGGGTGATACGATTTCGGATATAGCGATGGAGAAAGCAGGCATCATCAAAGAAGGATCATTTCTCATCTATGACGGAAGCAGTAAAGAGGCTTCTGCGGTCATAAAAAAACAAGCGGAAAAACTACACGTGCCATGTAGAGAAATCTCGAAAGATGCGGTGAGAATTCGTGAAATAACAGGTAAACATATTGCTTTTTCGAGAGTAAATGCGTATGATGATAATGTCCTTTGGATATTGTCAAGTTCAGCGGTATATCAGACAATGAATGCTTCAATCGCCATTGCTGCAATGGAAAAATTACATGAGGGGGAACTCTCATCAAATTTATATTGTCTCTGGGAAAAAGCCGTTTCTGAAGTGACATGGGAAGGTCGTATGGAGGAAGTGCTGCCGAATGTGTTTATCGATGGGGCACATAATCCAGGTGCGATCGAAGCATTCTGTGAGAGCATGGAGCTGCTTCAGACAGAAGAGAAAGAGCATGAATTTCCGGTCATCATGTTTTCAGCAGTCGCGGATAAGAAATACGATGATATGATTGCCATGTTATGCGAACGCGTTCCTGCAAAAGCATATATTTTGACAGAGATCGAGGATGCGAGAAGGGTACCTCTGTCACAGCTGAGGGATACGTTTGGAAAATATACGGATTGTCCGGTCTATGCTGAGAGGGATGTATGTAAGGCGTGGAATAAGGCGATGTCATTAAAGACTGAGAATGGGAAGATGTATTGCCTTGGTTCATTGTACCTGGTAGGGATGATTAAAGATAAGATACTTACAGATAATGAATCATCTTACGGACAAGGAGGAAGATAGATGTTAAATTTTGAAGAAGAATTAAAAAAATTCCAGCCATGTCTTGAAGTGGAAGATATTGAGGATGCGGTATATCAGGAGGATCTTTCTGATATGACAGATTTACTTCGAGAAGTGATCGAGCAGACAAATAAGTAAGAATTAACAAAGATACGGGGTTTTTATGGAATATACGCAGAAAGTTGTTATCCAGTCAAATTACTGGTATAACGATGGATTAAAAAAAGCAAAGATCAGGGATCTTACAGGTGCGGTCAGTTCACTGAAAAAGAGCCTTCAGTTTAATAGCGAGAATATTGCAGCAAGAAACCTGCTTGGCCTTGTATACTATGGACGCGGCGAAGTCGGAGAGGCTTTGGTTGAATGGATCCTCAGCAAAAATCTGAGATCACATGATAATATTGCGAATTATTATATTAAGAAAATTCAGCAGAATCAGGCAGATCTTCTCACGATCAATCAGGCAGTTCGCGGTTACAATCAAAGTCTTGCCTATTGTCAGCAGAATGGAGAGGATATGGCGATCATCCAGCTGAAAAAGGTCGTAGATATGTTTCCGGGATTTCTTCGTGCCCATCAGTTGATGGCATTGATCTATCTGCATACAGAGCAGTACAGCAGGGCGAGACATGCATTGAAAGCTGCGATTAAGATCGATACGACGAATGAGATCACACTCCGCTATATGCATGAGCTGAAAGAAAATCGTCACATTCGAAGCGACAGAACAAAAAAGAACGAAGAAAAGACGGTTACTTACACGATCGGTAATGAGACGATCATTCAACCGGTATCGGCAGTCATGAAGGATAATACAAGCCGTGCAACATTTATTAATATTGTGACTGGAATTGTGATAGGTGTTGCCGTGATGTGGTTCCTGGTGCTTCCGATGTCAAATAAGCGAACCGTGGAAGAGACAAACAAGCAGGTGATCGAGTTTAGTAATAAGATAGCAGAAGAAGAGGCACAGATCGCAGCATTGAAGACTGAGCTTGAGAGTTTCCGGGCAGTGAGTGAGGAGACAGAGAGTGCACAGCAGACAGCTGCATCGACACAGGACAGCTATGAGACGATCATGGAAGTCTATTCTTATTTCCTGAATGATGAGATGAGTGAT
Source organism: Eubacteriales bacterium (assembly GCA_030526265.1). GTDB lineage: Bacteria > Bacillota > Clostridia > Lachnospirales > Lachnospiraceae > Claveliimonas. The sequence continues at coordinate 6,147 of JAUNDE010000063.1, forward strand.
TCATCTATGGTGGACAGGCTTCTGACAGTGAATCCGGATTCTCTGGGAAGTATCGCAAAGAGCAGATATGATGAGATGACGAGTACGATTTATGCCCGTTATGGAGAGGCATTGTATTATAGAGCTATTGAGAACTATGATGTGGCCAACTATTCAGAAGCTGTTGAAAACCTTACAAAGCTTATGTCCTTTGATGAGTCATACGCGAATGGAGAGGCTATGTTCCTGCTTTCAAAAGCATGTGAGGCATCCGGAGATGCGGAGAGTGCAAAGAACTGGAAAGAAAAAGTTGAGAAGGACTATCCGAATGTAGATACATCTGAAAAGACGGATGACGATGAAGAATAAAATATTGCAAGGTACGAAAGAGAAGAGTATGAAAATGCTCTTCTCTTTCTTTATGTAGTGTCTGCTGATTAAGCCATTTTCAGTCTTAACTCAGCAGAATACTCTGTAAA
>JAUNDE010000064.1 GCA_030526265.1 Eubacteriales bacterium
AGCACACGGTTCATACCCGTGGTGTCGCTGGTTCAAATCCAGTTCCCGCTACTTATAGCTGTCGCGATTGCGACAGCTTTTTTTCTATTCAAAAATCATTTTATTATCATTTTTACAAAGAATAGTATTGTCCATAAAAGATAAAAATAAACACAAAAACAGAATGTGAGGAAATGTTTATGAGAATAGGTATGGGATGCCGGACTGGATCTTATTTTAAGGAAGCGGAATTGTTTTTGGGAGGAATGGCAGTGTCCCGTAAAACAGAAGTAGACAAAAGTTCAGAAATTGATCTTTTGACTTATGCGATCATGGACGCGCTATTGGGCGCAGCGGCGCTTGGTAATGTTGAAAGACAGTTCGTGGAGACGGATCCGGACTATAAAGAAAGAGAAGAACTGGAGCTTCTGGAACGCGTGGGAGAACTTCTGGAGGAGAGGCTATATGTCATCAGTAATATTGATGCGGCAATTATTGCGCCAGGTTTGAATATTTCATGTTATATCGAGTCGATACAGAAAAACATTGCACAGGCACTGCATATACGTGTTGATCAGGTTAATATCAAGAAAATGCAGACGGGATTAGGAATGATTTCGGCAGAAGGACAGGTCGCCGCTCAGGCAATCGTATCACTGGATTCAATTGAAAACTTCAGTTATTCGGTTGATATGCCTTCTGCAGAAAGAAACTGTTCCGGATGCCATGGATGTGCCCGTTCATAGAAGATGGATACAGTAGAATATCAGAGAAAAGATGAAATACAGGAGAGGAAGACAGATATGCAGATCAGACTTCTTGGTGCGGATGAAAAGACAAAAACAAGAGCTTTGTATGAAACGGTTTTTGATGAGGACAGCAAGGGCTTTGTGGACTATTATTACACAGAGAAGACAAAGGACAATCAGATCTATGTCATTGAGGAAGATGGAGGTATCCGGGCGATGCTTCACTTGAATCCTTATCGGGTATCAGTGAATGGCAGTGCGCGGGCTGTGAATTATATTGTGGCGGTAGCTACGCAGAGTGAGTATCGAAGCCGTGGCTATATGGCGGACCTGTTAAGAAGAGCACTTACTGACATGAAAAGGGCGGGGCAGAGCTTTACATTCCTTATGCCTGCGGCAGAGGCTATCTACACTCCGCATGATTTCCGTACTGTTTACGAGTATGAGAGAGAGTACTGCAAGGAAGAGGAGCTGACAAGTGCAGAGGTTGAGCCGGTTACGGATGAGATGTGCAAAGAGCTGGCTGGTGCGGCGAATGAATTTCTGTCTTCAAAGTACCAGATTTATGCGGTCCGGGACGAAATGTATTATCAGCGGCTGAAGAAAGAACTTGAAAGTGATCATGCGAAGCTGATGGTTTATCGTAAGGAAGGATGCATCGCAGACTGTAGACCATGGGTGCCTGGAGAATTATCGGAAAAGCATAAGATCATGATCCGTATTGTAGATGTGAAGAGAATGCTGATGGCTGTGCAGTTAAAGAGCCTGACAGCGGTTTGCTTCACGGTGACAGATCCGATTATTGAGGAGAACAATTGTTGTGTCGTTCTTACGGGTACAGAGTTTTCCGGACTTATGCTTATGGACAGCAGACCGGAGAACAGTGAAGGGACGATTACGATCCGCGCACTTGCAAGCTTTCTTTTTGGGGCAAAGACAGTCGACGAGATCTGCGAAGAAGAAGGCGTGAAGATGACGGATCGCATGAAAGGGGAACTTAAGAAGATGATTCCTATGGATAGGATCTATCTGCAGGAGATCGTATAAGTTCATCATTATGTTCCTGCGTTAAGAATGAAATCAAGTTGACAAATCAGTGGTTTTCGCATAATATAGTCCTATATGAAAAAGACGTTGAACGGAAAGAGTAGAAAGCATCAGAACTTTCAGAGAGAGACTGTCACCGGCTGAAAGCAGTTTTAAGGGAGAGGTTTTTGAAGTGCATCCGGGAGTCGGTCTGGCGAAAAATATCTGTAGAGTGATATTGTAGTCAGATCCGTATGGCATACGTTACATGCTGAAGTGAGTGGAGGATAAGACGCGTGATTTACATGCGATCAGACCTCTATAAGAGTGGAACCGCGGAGTTAAGCTTCGTCTCTTTTTGAGACGAAGCTTTTTGTGTATACAATGAGCCAAGTACAAATTCGTGCATGCACGGGAATTTGTATTTGGCGAATGTACATCATCGAGCCGAGAGGCGAGATGGTGTATCGAGTAGGGTTGCCTACTCGATAATACACAAAAAAAGACACCGTGCATGCACGGGAATTTGTATTTGGCGAATGTACATCATCGAGCCGAGAGGCGAGATGGTGTATCGAGTAGGGTTTGCCTACTCGATACACAAAATAAAAGACACCGTGCATGCACGGGAACTAGAAGAAATAATCAGGAGAAATTGTCATGGGAATGATATCCTACATTAAAGAAGAGATAGGTGTGATCAGAGAAAGGGATCCGGCGATCAAGTCGAATCTGGAAGTGTTCCTGTATCCAAGCTTTAAAGTAATATTGAGTTATCGTCTGGCTCATAAACTCTATATGCGAAAGCATTATTTTCTGGCGAGATGGATCTCCCAGCGTGCAGCGAGAAAGACTGGAATAGAGATTCATCCGGGAGCAAAAATCGGTAAAGGGCTGTTCATCGACCATGGAAGTGGTGTGATCATCGGAGAGACGGCTGAGCTTGGAAATAATGTCACACTTTATCAGGGGGTTACCCTTGGAGGAACTGGTAAGGAACACGGGAAACGACATCCGACGCTGAAAGACAATGTTATGGTAAGTGCCGGAGCGAAAGTGCTTGGATCGTTCACAATCGGTGAGAATTCGAAGATCGGAGCGGGTTCGGTCGTGTTGAAGGAAGTTCCGGCAGACTGTACTGTTGTCGGTGTTCCGGGGCGTATCGTCCGCAAGAATAACAAAGTGATTCCACGTTCAGATATGAATCAGGTGGATTTACCGGACCCGGTAAGTAATGATCTGATCCGTTTGCAGGAAGTAAATGAAGAATTACTTGCCAGAATTCAAAAACTTGAAAAAACAATAGAAGAAATACAGACAGAGAAGAATGAGAGGGAGGAGATTTAAGATGAAACTGTATAATACGATGACAAAAAGAAAAGAAGAATTTGTTCCTGTTGAGGAAGGAAAGGTTAAAATGTATGTGTGCGGACCTACGGTTTATAACTTTATCCATATCGGAAATGCCAGACCGATGATCGTGTTCGACACAGTGAGGAGATATTTCGAGTATAAAGGCTATGACGTGAATTATGTATCAAATTTTACAGACGTAGACGATAAGATCATTAAAAAAGCAAATGAAGAAGGTGTATCTCCGGAGGAAATCTCTACAAGATACATTGCTGAATGTAAGAAGGATATGGAAGGCATGAACATCAAGCCTGCTACAACACACCCACTTGCAACACAGGAAATCGATGGAATGCTTGATATGATCGGAACTCTGATCGAAAAAGGTTATGCATATGAGAAGAACGGAACTGTTTATTTCCGTACGAGACGATTTGAACAGTATGGAAAGCTTTCTCATAAGAACCTTGATGACCTTCGATCAGGTAATCGTACACTGCTTGTAAGCGGCCAGGACGAAAAAGAAGATCCGCTTGATTTTGTTCTCTGGAAACCGAAAAAAGAAGGTGAACCGGCCTGGGATTCTCCGTGGAGCGACGGACGTCCGGGATGGCATATCGAATGTTCTGTTATGTCTAAGAAATATCTTGGCGAACAGATCGATATTCATGCAGGCGGAGAAGATCTCGTGTTCCCTCATCATGAAAATGAGATCGCACAGAGCGAAGCATGCAACGGAAAAGAATTTGCAAAATACTGGATGCACAATGCATTTCTTAACATTGACAATCGAAAGATGAGCAAGTCACTCGGAAACTTCCGCACAGTCCGCGAGATCAGTGAGCAGTATGACCTTCAGGTACTTCGTTTCTTCATGCTGAGTGCTCACTACAGAAGTCCGTTGAATTTCAGCGCGGATCTTATGGAAGCTTCAAAAAGTGCCCTGGAGCGTATCGTGAATGCAGCAGACAATTTAAAATACCTGATGAACAATGCAAAAGCAGATGCAATGAGCAATGAGGAAAGAGAGTCTGTCGCAAAAACCGCTGAGTTTGTAACAGCATTTGAAAATGCGATGGAAGATGATTTTAACACAGCAGATGCGATCGCGGCGGTGTTTGACCTTGTTAAATTCAGTAATACAACAGCAACTTCAGAAGGGTCAAAAGAGTACGCAGGAGCTTTGTACGAAATCCTTGTGAAACTCACAGATGTTCTGGGAATCATTGTTGAGAAAAAGGAGGAGATGCTGGATGCTGATATCGAGGCTTTGATCGAAGAACGTCAGGCTGAAAGAAAAGCAAAGAACTTTGCCAGAGCAGATGAGATACGTGATGAGTTGCTTGCAAAAGGAATTGTGCTTCTGGACACAAGAGAAGGAGTAAAATGGAAAAAAGCATAGAATGGGAATTTGACTCTTATATGCATGAACTGTTTGAGATGCAGGAGGTGGATATTAAAACATATTCACCTCTTGCTTTGGCATATATAGGAGACTGTATTTTTGACCTTGTAATAAAGAATATTGTATTAAATCGTGGAAATAAGCAGGTGCAGAAGCTGCACAGGGAGACAAGCATGATCGTACAGGCTTCTTCGCAGTCAAAAATGATGCGTGTGATTCAGGATGAACTAAACGAAGAAGAGCATACAGTTTACAAACGTGGAAGAAATTCCAAGACAGTTTCTCCTGCAAAGAATCAGTCTGTGACAGATTACAGGCGCGCGACCGGATTTGAAGCGTTGATTGGATATCTGTATTTGAAAAAAGACTGGAAGAGAATGCTGGAACTGATTAAAATGGGATTAACAGCACTGGAAGATTAAAAATGATTATAAGGGGAAACACGGGCATGGAGATGCCTGTGAGAAGTGATTTTATGAAAGATAATAATGTAGAGGTAAAGAGTCTTATCATAGAGGGAAGAAATGCTGTGTTAGAGGCATTTCGATCAGGTAAGCCAGTTGATAAGTTGTATGTCCTTGATGGATGTCAGGATGGACCGGTACGCACGATCATCAGAGAAGCGAAGAAGCATGATACGATCATCCAGTTTGTTAAGAAAGAGAGACTGGAGCAGCTGACAGAGACGGGAAAGCATCAGGGTGTGATCGCATTTGCAGCCGCATATGAATATTCAGAAGTGGAAGATATGCTGGAACTTGCGAAGAACAAAGGAGAAGATCCGTTTTTGATCCTGCTTGATAATATTGAGGATCCACACAATCTTGGCGCGATAATTCGTACAGCGAACCTTGCAGGAGCACATGGAGTGATCATTCCAAAAAGACGCGCTGTCGGGCTTACAGCTACGGTTGCAAGAACTTCTGCGGGTGCTTTGAATTATACTCCTGTAGCGAAAGTGACGAACCTGAAAAAGACGATGGAAGATCTGAAAGACAAAGGAATGTGGTTCGTCTGTGCAGATATGGGGGGTGAGATGATGTACGACCTGAACTTGAAAGGACCGATCGGACTTGTGATCGGAAATGAAGGAGAAGGAGTGAGTCGTCTGACAAGGGAAACCTGTGATTTTATTGCAAGCATTCCGATGAAGGGTGACATCGATTCACTGAATGCATCTGTTGCCGCTGGTGTTCTTGCATATGAGATTGTCCGTCAGAGGATGTCAGTATAGCCTGGGACAATCAGGATCCGGACATCCATTTGAATATTTGAAAATGAAATTTGTTCATGGCAGGGGGAGAAAATGTCCAAATATGAAACATTTACGGACGAGCAGCTGATCAGGAGTCTTCGGAACGGAGATAAAGAGATCACGGATTATATCATGGAAAAATATAAAAATCTTGTGCGTAAAGAAGCGAAGGCGATGTATTTGCTTGGCGGTGAGAATGATGATCTGATACAGGAAGGGATGATCGGACTTTTCAAAGCAGTGCAGGATTATGATGTGGAACATAACGTTTCCTTTTTCAGCTTTGCGAAGCTTTGTATACGCAGACAGATGTATAGTGCAATCGAGGCATCGAAGCGTAAAAAACACAGTCCGCTGAATTCGTATGTATCGTTTTATGAGAAAACAGAACAGGGGGGATCGGATAGGGTCCTTGATACGATCATGGCTGGAGAAGAGAGTAATCCGGAGTCTGCCATGATCGGGAAAGAATATATGATGAGACTTTTGGAACATCTGGAGAGCGAATTGAGTGATCTGGAAAATCGTGTTTTATATCTTCATCTTCAGGGTATCAACTATCGCGCAATTGCAAAACTGATCAATAAGAGTCCGAAGACAGTAGATAATGCACTTCAGAGAATTAAGGCAAAAGTGGAAAAGGTTATCGATAAGAATAAATGACGATAATCGGGTGATTGACAAACAAAAAGATTGCGCATATGCGCAATCTTTCGTTAATATTCATTCTGTTGAAATGATAAAGCTGCCTAGCGGACTTGAACCGCCGACCTCCGCCTTACCAAGGCGACGCTCTACCGACTGAGCCA
>JAUNDE010000065.1 GCA_030526265.1 Eubacteriales bacterium
AACGGAGCCAGTCTGGCACCGCAGCTGATCAGGATTGATTTTGCTGTCTTACCTGTGACGAGATGTCAAGGACTTTTTAATCACTTCACATACTTCGCCATCTATTTTTTAGCTAAGAGTATTTTATTTCGCTCTAATCAAGGTAATATGCTTCCTTATTTCACAGTTCCCACTGTGTATTTCTTAATACCCTGATCTTATAATTTAACTATCAACAAGAAAGAGAGGGATGTGACCACCAAGAACAGGAGATAATATATGGCGAATTTTTCATTAAGCGATGCAACCACTTTAACTAATTCATTAAAAGGTTTAAAGAAACCTGCAATCCTCTTACTCGGATTTTTCGGTTTTTGTTATACACTTACAAAACTGGATGAGGACAAAACGCCAGTTACAGAAGCAAATACAGACGATGTATCTGCCGATGTAAATTCTGACGAAGAAGATCTCGAATCCGACTCTGAATAAATTCCTTCATTCATAATTATCGCCTCCTTAAAATATAATTTATTCTTTCCGTAAGCCCCAAACGATAAGAAGGCACTTACTATTAACAATCACATCCCTATTATTTCTTCAGCATCTATCCACACTAAGGTAGATGCTTTTTTTACTTAAAACGCATTATTCACTTTAAGAAGATGTCGCCAATATCACATCCTTGCGAAGCAGCTTCTTTACCTTATCTTCCATACTTTCCTTGGCCTGCTCATCAAAGTGGAGTTTGACCACATATGTCATACCCTCGATCTTCTTTACGAAGGTAGGAGCTGTCTGATTTTCAATCTTTACATTCTGTTCCATGTATTCTCCTTTCTCTCTGTGCCTGACGGCCCAGAGTTGCCCGACAGGGAGAAGATATTGATTGGGTTGGTTGTAAACGAAAGGTGTAAACAGAACCCAAAACATTTTTAAATTTATCTTCTGACCGCCAAGCTATCCTATGATTTATATTTTTCTTTTATCTTTGTTTACACGTTTACAGATAGAGAGAACGGCCGAAAAGCTTGGAAAACCAAGCCCTTCCGCCGTAAACCAAAGTGTAAACCAATGTAAACGAGAACCTCCGATTTTATACATCAAATGGAATTTTGAGCTGATCATATGACTCAGCCACAGAAATGAATCCATCCTTGTCGGGCACAGGCTCTTTTACACCTTCACGATGCCAAGCACGCTGGGAGCCATACGGTGCACCGAAGCGGTGACTCGATGGTCCCGGCAGCCAGCCATCAATCGTATTGTTCATGATATCGTTGATCTCATTCACGCTCTTGCGATCAGGATCTCCGTAATTCTTTAAGGCTTCATTATAGATAAGCCTTGAGCAGACATAATCACCTTTGTAATTATCAAGCCATGCCTGAATCACACCAGTTGTGGTATCCTCAGCCATAAATGCCAATCGATGGATATCCAGATGCTTAGCGATTTCCGGCCTGAACTTCATTGACCATTCTCCGGATCGATAGATCACCATCACTTCAGCCCAAAGCTGATCAATGTAAGCTCTTGACTCATCCTCGCTCTCCAAAACATGAACCTCAGCCTTACTGGAATCAATCTGCACTGGAAGAAATCGTCTGTTACCGGTTCGATCCAAAGGCAGGAATCTCTGCTTATTTGATGTTCCTACAAATGCACACTGTCTCTTTCTATCTCTCGGATATTTGGCATATGGTGTCTTGTAGGTTTCCTTTGCTCTGGAAAGAAATGCTTTGATTTCCTCAACACTCTTAGCACTTGCCGTACCAAGCATCTCGGCCATCTCAATGATCCAATGTCCATGCATCTTTCGATACACATTTTCATCGTCCATCTTTTTCAGATCATCGGAAAACCATTCATCCCTGATTGCTAAGAAGCGGAAGAAAGAACTCTTTCCGGCTCCCTGATCACCAACCAAGCAGAGCATATACTCAAACTTGCATCCGGGAACAAACACCCTGTGAACACATCCAAGAAGGAACATCTTCACACTCTCGTAAGTGATTTCACTTTCATCAGCACCCAAGAAATGATGCAGAACGTATCGGATCCTTTCCTGTCCATCCCATTCCAAACCATCAAGATAATCACAGATAGGATGATACTGATTTTTTGTGACCACTACATCCAATGCCCTTTGGATATGCTTATCATTTGTCAGGCCATAGAACCTTTCAAGAAACATCATCAGGTGGCTCATATCAGAATCATTAAAGGCTATTTCATCTCGCTTCCAGCCCAGATCCTTTACGATGTCCACTCGTTCTGTCAGCAGATTCATTCGGAATGCGCCCATCAGAAGAGGATCCATCATCAAAGCTCTCAGACAGTTGTTCATACTCTGCATGACCTTTCCCTTGTCCGTCTTTGTCATTTGATCCTTTATCTCTCTGATCGTATCTGCATTCTCTTTCCAGTAATTGTTCCAATCTACCCTCAAGCTTCCTCACCCCCTCTCCGTGGCATATTTTCATTTCCTGATACTGATCTTTGCCACAGAAGAGCAGCTCATCCAGCAGATACTCTATCCAATCCAGCTTGTCCAAGGACTCACAGAACAGCGGGTGCCATTCTTCATCCAACGGACTTGGAGCATATTTCTCTTTCCATTCCATAAGCTTCCATCTGTAATTAAGGAGCATCCTTACTGATTTCGTGATCCACTCGACAGCTTCCTTCTCAGGATCTGCTCTTGATTTAACCGGAGCTTTTACCGGATTTCTTTTTCTGACCGCCCTTTCACCTACATCAATACCGAAATCTTCAGCCAGCCTTAAAGCTGCATCTCTAGGCCCGATCCCTAAAAGCTGAGCTGTCAGATCAACCGCATCACCGGTGGCTCCGCAACCGAAGCAAAAATAACGGCGATCTACTTTCATGCTCGGTGTCTTATCATGATGAAAAGGGCAACAGGCCATCCCTTTCGGATTGACCTTAAGCCCATACGTTTGAGCAGCCTGAAGAGCAGATACATTTTCCTTAACAACAGAAAATATGCTCACACTCACAAGTATTTTCCTCCATCAATGTTGCGACACCTGCAACAATAGTCATTGCATCAACAGGATTCATGAGTGCAGATAATCTCTCATAATTCCAAAACACATCACTGTAAGCTGCCAGCGGACAACCGATATTAAGATCCGGCACACAGAGGAAATGACCATTAGTATAATCACCAAAGATGATCGTCATTGTGGATCCTCTTCCCTGAACCACAGCCTCAACAACATTTCCATGAACCAGATTGATCTCGATCGTTCCTTCCCATTTTTCTACTGCTTCATATTTCTTGTTTCTCTTACAAATAAATTCCATAATTAAATTTTCCTTTCATCAAAAAAGGCACCCTGTCTTAATCCGGATCGGAATAAAAAGAGTGCCTGTGAAAAAGTTCCATATTCTGTTTTTTTGTTTTTGGTTTACGCTCTGCATTATATCTGGCTGCATCTTCCGTGGCTTTATGCAAGCGTGCCGTGATTGAAGGTCTTGCTGTCTGCTTAACTTCTTCAAGGACCTTCTTTTTGACTTCGGGCTTAAGCAATCTCTGCTTGATCTTTTCCAAAGTGGAGCCCATCTGTCTTTTGATTTTATCGATCAGCCCATCAATACGCTTGATTGAATAATCTTTTTCTTTTTTTGATGCCTTTCTCTCAGGACTCTGAATCCATCGCTTAGTACCTTCCGCTAAATCGATATCCACCTGATGCGTCTGAAGAACAACTTCATCAGTAATCGCCTCGACCGCTTTGTTATAAGCAATATCAGAAACCTCATCAATCAGAGCATCTACATCTGAGATTTTCATACCCAGCTCATCAAGCTTCTGTTCCTGCTCCTCGATCAATTCTCCCTGACTAAGGATACGTCTTGAATTAGAAAGAAATAATTCATCCTGCTGGGCAAGTTTCTCATCTCCAGTTGAAATCATTTCCTGCTGGTTCTGAATTGTAATCGCCTGTTCCCTGATCTGCTCCTGCTGTTTCATTCGGATAAAATCCTGTTTCTCAAGATAGGCCCTTCCTCCATAAATCGGTTCCTCTTCAAGAGTAAGACCATAGGCCTTGCAGATATCAAACAAGAGAGCACGGCAGGCTGCATCAAAAACCATCTTACGATTATTAAATCGTCCCGGCCTCTTATCTGGATCCGGTAATTCAAATCCAAGTGCTTCAAGTGCCTTTTCCTGCTGGGGAAACAATTCTCCACTTTCATTCTCACAATCAAAAACATGACGCTCATGAATGTGTGGAGTTTCCTCATCATCATGAAGTGCCCAATCCAATACATGGATATGCGTTCCGAATCTGTCCTGCATCTCTGCAATAAATTCTGTGATAATAAGAACAAGCACCTCTGGATCCACATGCTCCTCCATCGTTCCAATCTGATAGACCGTTTCTTCAGGGCATGTTTTTTTATTAAGCCTGATCTGATCCGTGGTTCTGTTTCTTTCAGGATGACGAGCTTTCTCATTTCTTGCATTCTGCTTTTCTACATAATCTTGATAATGAATGCGATAGTAGAGTTGCTCCACATCTTCAAATGTATCCGACAGTTCTTCATCCTGACTTCCTACATCCTGTGTTCGAAAGCCGTTGTAACAATCCCAATAGATATCGTTTTTGACTCGCTCGGCATCGATGTGCTCACTGTTCGCAACATCAAAGCTGCGGTCATTGTGTTTAGGATTATAAACGCCATTCTTGCCGGCCCTTCCATTGTGCCTTGTCAATCTCATAGCTTTCTTTTCCTTTCCCAGATTCATCCCTGAAGGGAATAGCAGCGAAGCTACCTCTTGTTCCTGAGCTTTTTGCGACAGGAAATACCCAGTACTAAACGTCGCGACGACATTTAACTGGGCAATGGCTGCCGCCCTTAACCTGCCAAGGACTTTGTCCCTTGACCCTAGCAGAACGTTCGCCACTTCCTGCACCTCTGGCACAAAGGGATTGCATCCCTCTGTACACCTGCTCACCGAAAACCAAAGCTTCGGATTCTGTCCCGTAATCCTTCACAATGGTTCCCGCTGTTTTTCCGCAACTGTCCACCGGACACTTCCGAAAAATAAAAGCCAATGTCTGATCTGCTCTGGCCGGAGCATTTCATTCATCGGCTTCTCATCTGACATCAGCCAGGGTAATCACCTTGGCTTTCGTCAGCTTCGTATATTTCTGATCTGTGCACCGATCAGAAGTTTTGCAAATGAGCAAAACAAAAGCGACCAGCTGAGTTAACAGTTGATCGCCTTTGGCTTAATCATTTATTAATTTCTTCTCTGTCTGATATTATATTTAGAAAAGAGATAACAGAAAACCGACAAACAATATACAAATAACAATCCAGAGAAAATCTCCTAAACCTTTTGGATCCTCTAGCTTCATTACTTTCCCTTCCTTATATTCGACTTTTCAATTCTTCAGCAAATTTTATAGCTTGGTCATTTTTGAAAATTCTGAAAATAACAGTGTTGTCATTTTTCATTGCTTTAAAAATATTTGACGGAGAGTTTATACCAGAGTTAACAATACATATATACCCATTAATGAGTCCACCTGGTACAATCTCGACATCTTCAATAGTGGAATATGGTATTTCTATTTCTGAAACATCGTGAAATGTCCCATCAATCCCTTTTTCGCGAAGAACTAAAACCGAGTCGTCTTTTAATATCAATGTTCCATTTATTCCTCTAAACTTTTTCATTTTTTACATCCTTTACCTAGTAATTTCAATGTTCCTACACTTACGACCTGCCAATATATACAAGCTGACGAGTATTAAGCTCATAATCAATACAGGAACTATTATTAAGGTAATTTCCTTTTCTGCATTGTATGTAAAAGTCAGAAGATATGTTGGAAACCATTTACCAAACGAAAACATAGTTAATATATCTGGAGCCGTAGATACAATAATAATAACCGATAATGCGGCAATAATACTGTGCTTATAAATAATTGACAGCATTATTGTTATTGCAACAATACATGCAATTGAAAAAGCTAATACGATACTATTAACAAACGCTACACTCCACGGAATATTTATATCTAAATATAACGATGCAGCATAGTAATACAGATTCATAACCACAAAGACTGGAAGTGCCATTCCTGCAGAATACACAATGCATTTTGCTGCTAAAAGAATATTTCCATTAATCCCCGCATTTATTGGCATAATCCATTTTCCTTCTCGTATCTCCGTAGGCAATAACGAATGACAC
>JAUNDE010000017.1 GCA_030526265.1 Eubacteriales bacterium
GATAATGGAAATGCAACGACTGTTTCTCATGAAAATGCGGGCTATCTGGATGTGGGACCGGTTGACTTTGGCGAAAATGCGAGAAGAGACATGGTGCTTACATTGGAGGAAATGGGATTTGAAATTGAATCCTCTTATCATGAGGAAGCGCCTGCCCAGCATGAGATTGACTTTACACAGGGGGAAGCGCTTGAGACTGCAGATGCACTGATGACGTTCAAATTCGCATTAAGAAGTATCGCGAAACGCTTTGGCATGTATGCTACATTTATGCCAAAGCCAAAGATGGATCTTCCGGGATCAGGGCTACATCTTAATATTTCCATGTATAAAGATGGGAAAAATCTGTTTGATGCCGATGATAATAAGATTGTCACAGAAGATGCAAAACATTTTATCGGAGGAATTCTGTCTCACACAGAAGGAATGTGTGCGATCACAAACCCGATCGTGAATTCTTATAAGAGACTTCTTACAAGTCCGGGGGTGACCAGAGATATTAAATGGTCAACAAAGAGCAATAAGTGTGCGGTGAGAATGAGACGCATTTTCGGAGAATCAAAGGTTGAAGTGCGTTTCCCTGACCCGTCTGCAAATCCATATCTGGCAATTGCGCTATGTATTGCTTCCGGTCTTGACGGTATGCACAGACAGATCGATCCGGACGAATGGTGCTCTAATCATAAGAAAATCCTGCCGGGAAATCTGAAGGATGCACTTCGCAGGTTCAAAGAGGACAGCTATCTGTTCGAAGTTTTGGGAAAAGGATTTTGTGATTCCTATATCGATATAAAAACACAGGAATGGGATGACTATATGATACAGGTATCAGATTGGGAAATATCAAGATATTTGAATAAAATGTAACTTTGAATCATATTTCGAAAGGTATGAGAAATGGGTAGTATACTTGTTGCGATGCCCAAATATGAGAATTCAAAACAGATAGCAGGCATTCTCAGGGAATGTGGTCTATATCTTGATATAGAGGTCTGTTCTACAGGAGCGGATGTGCTAAGAGTCTTACATGACAGAGATTTTGGCGTGATCGTATGTACAAAACGGCTGTGTGATATGGGCTATGCAGAACTTGCAGAATATCTTCCGAACTATTTTGGAATGATTGTTCTTACGAAGGATCCTTCTCTGGAAACTGTTTCGGATCAGATGGTCAAACTGATGCTGCCGCTGAAGGGGAGCGAGCTCAAGTCGACAATAGAAATGATGACAAATGAGTTCTGCTATCAGATCAGACGGAAGAAGAGAAAGGCCCCCAAACGCAGCGTGAAAGAACAGAAAATGATTGATGATGCAAAAGCAATGCTGATGGAGCGAAACGGAATGAGTGAGCCGGAAGCTTTTCGATACATACAGAAAAACAGTATGGATTATGGAAGGACCATGGTGGAATCAGCACAGATGATCCTTATGCTCGGCGAAGAGTGAGAGCCTGAAAGAAATTGTATTTGGGATGATTGGCTAATTCTTTCATTTGAAAGAACAGTAAAGGCGGTGGATGGAGTGATTCACCGCCTTTTTAGCACTTTTATTTTGAGTCTATATTATCTGGCATTGACAGAGATGCCGTTTACTTCGACTTCATCATCGATCGGGATGACGAGACATTTCCTTCCGTCAATCATCTGAATATCGATGAGATCAGCCCGTTCCGGGTTCACATTTACAACGATTTCCGGAGTTTTTACAGAGAACTTTCGTGTGCTTGCGATATTGGAAGCAAGGAGAGTCGTCTGCGCTCCGATATTTTCGTTATAATTTTTATCAAATGCTTCCAGCTTTTCTTCTGAAATACCGCTTTTTGAGAAAAGACGGCGGACTTCCTGTTTGCCGAGTTCCAGAGGTTCCGGTTCTTCCTTTGACTCTTCGATCATTTCCTGAAGGTTTTCGTGAATATTTCGGATGACCGAATAGTCACAGTCTTCCTTGAGTGTATTTACAATGATATCCTGGAAGGACTCTTTTTGCGTTCCGGCACTCATGACTTCTGTGCAGCCGAGCGTATATTCAACAAAATAATCCTGCAATGCTTCTGGCTTTTTGGAATAGAAAAGCAGGTGATGAAGATCTGAGCTTCTGTCATTAAAAGCAGGGAAGAGGAAGCCGTTTGCCGGTTCTCCTACGACCCAGTCCCGGATACGATCCTGAATGGTATTTGTAACTGCATTATAGCAGAGCCCTGCTTTTGATAATGCGACAGGGCAGATGCAGCAGAGTATATGTTCATATACATTGTCGGAAGCATCGAACATATCCATTCCATCTTTGGAGCGGCCCGGAACATCATACACCGCATGAATCAGAAGAATGAGATAATGCTCGCCGAAATCATACGATTCGATTACTTTATCATAGAACTCCTCGAGAAGAATATCATCTTTTAATTTGCTTTCTTTCAGCTTAACAAGAGATTCCTGCTTGCCGCCGGATAATTCCTGCTCCAGCGGAAATCCCATATGTATCAGATTCTTTCCGATCGTTCCGGAAAGCGTTTTTTTGAAGATTTCATAATATTTGAAACATTCTTCCTCCGGAAGTGATAAAAAAGCTTCCTTGAATTCCAGTTTTTTTTCCTTGTCACCATCTACGTAACATCCGCATATCCTTGTAATCGCACAGTTCTCAGGAGAGAACTGTTTGCGTATTTCCAAAACTTCTTTTTTATTCATATTAAGTAAAACCTCTGACTTTCTAATCGAAATGATAAAATATTCTAGCACAATTTTGTTGTGCTTACAAATAATAATATTTTAAGAACCTGAGGGAATAATCAGAAATGATATATCGTGAAAAAAGAGTAATATCCGGGGAAATATCATACTACAATAGTAATAATCGAAAAAAATAGATGAGTGATTCTATGAAAAAAATCGCAGTCCTGGTATTGTGTGTTCTGATGTGTATGCAGAGCGTGACATGCAATACGGGTATGTCTCATGTTTTTGCAGAAGAGACGAAAGAAACGCAGGCGGAAGATGGGGAGCAGACGGAGGAGGAAAAAGAAGGCGTATCGATCAGTGCACCGGAAGGAATCCTTATGGAAGCTTCGACGGGTAAGGTCATCTATGAGAAAAATGCAGACGACGTTCGCCCGCCGGCAAGCGTAACAAAGATTATGACATTATTGTTGATTTTTGATGCGATTGATGCAGGAAAGATCACGTTAGATGAGGAAGTGCAGGTGTCAGAGTTCGCCGCGTCGATGGGAGGATCACAGGTGTTTCT
Organism: Eubacteriales bacterium; assembly: GCA_030526265.1. Taxonomy (GTDB): domain Bacteria; phylum Bacillota; class Clostridia; order Lachnospirales; family Lachnospiraceae; genus Claveliimonas. The sequence goes on from JAUNDE010000017.1 coordinate 3,244, forward strand.
GGAGCCGGGAGAGATCCAGACCGTGGAGACAATGATCAAATGTATCGCGGTGGCAAGCGCCAACGACGCATGTGTGGCAATGGCGGAACATATCTGTGGAAGTGAAGAAGAATTTGTAAATCAAATGAACGAGCGGGCAAAGTCTCTCGGAATGGAAAATACAAATTTTGTAAACTGTAACGGTCTGGATACAGATGGGCATGTGACTTCAGCGAGAGACATCGCTATCATGTCCAGAGAGCTGATTACAAAATATCCGCAAATTCATGACTACTCTATGATCTGGATGGAAAACATTACCCATCATACGGCGAAGGGAGACAGTGAATTCGGTCTTACGAATACAAATAAATTAGTGCGGCAATATCAATACACAACCGGATTAAAGACGGGAGCGACTGACAAGGCAAAGTTCTGTGTATCTGCGACAGCGAAGAAGAATGAGATGGAAATGATCGCAGTCATTATGGCAGCAGAGAATTCAAAGGAACGATTCAGGGATGCGATGACCTTACTGAACTATGGATTCGGGAAATGTGTCAAGTATATTGATGACGGAATCGAGGCACTTCCGAACGCAGAAGTAGAGCGGGGAGAAAAAGACGAAGTATCCGTTCGTCAGAAAGAAAAGTTTGAGTACATAGATACCGAGGGGCAGGATTTGTCAGAGATTAAAAAGAAAATTGAATTGTATGAGAAAGTCAAAGCTCCTGTAAAGAAAAATGATAAAGTAGGTGAGGTAATCTATTCCCTGAATGGGGAGAAAATCGGCAGTGCTGATATTATAGCATGTGAGGATATTGATGCGATGGATTATAAGATCGCACTTGAGAATGCGTTGGATGAACTGTTTTTGTAATAAGATGCTTGAAATCGGAAAGAACGATCTGGAATTTCTTTTTTGAATATGCTTCACAAAAAAATGAAATAATGATACTATTTCGGTGAGGGATTTTTATTCCGAAACATATATTTCTTGAATTTTCAGAAACGTGGTAAGGTATGAAAAGAGCAAAAAAGAAAAAACAAGGCATGATTATCAAAAGAATAAAGAAGATCTTAAAGAAATGGAAAAAGTCCTGGGAACAGACTGGCCCGGAATGTACGGCTGCGCTTATAGGAGTTGGGATTTTGAGTGCATTACTTGAGATCAAAAAAGAATTGAGTGAATTCTGTGTTCGAAAGTATACTTTAAAAGTGCCATATGAGTCAGAGAACGGAGAAGCAGTGAAAGTAATCTTTGTATCGGATCTTCATGGAAAGCAGTATGGAAAAAACAATGTATCATTGATTCGGGCAATAAAGGAGGAACAGCCGGACTTTATTTTGTCAGGAGGAGACATTCTGACACGAAGCGAAGAAGCGACAGATCATACTGCGATCCGATTTTATCAGAATTTATCAGAGATCTGTCCGGTATATGCTGCAAATGGTAATCATGAACAGCGTATGAAGGAAAACTCTGAATACTACGGTTTCAGATATGCGAGGATGAAAAAACAGCTTGAGAATTCCGGGGTTAAGATTCTGGAAAATGAATCCGTTGATATAGATATGAAAGGGATTCCGGTTACAATAACCGGATTTGAGACTCCTTTGAAATGCTACAGTCATTTTAAATCGGTTCCACTTGATCTGTCAGAAATGATCGAGCGAATCGGAATGGCGGAAAGAGAGCGTTTTCAGATTTTGCTTGCCCATAATCCTGCATATATGAAGCAGTATGCAGACTGGGGAAGCAAACTGACACTGTCCGGACATTTGCACGGAGGACTTGTGCGTATCCCTGGAATCGGCGGCCTGATTACGCCTCAGGCAAGATTATTTCCAAAATATTCCGGTGATATGTATATCAAAGATAATAAAGCATGTATTGTCAGCAGAGGCCTGGGGACACATACAGTGAATATTCGTTTGTTCAATATGCCTGAAGTAGTGTCGATCACATTGCTTCCCAAAAACACAAATCATAAAAAGTAGAATAAAATGGAATTGTTCGATCAGGGATTCTGTCAGTATTCTGGCAGAATTCTTTTTCTTGTGAAATACAGAAAAATCAAGTATAATAATTTAGTTAAAATATATTGGGAGAGAATTGCCATGGGAATACCGGTAAAGTTACAGGTGTTTGAAGGTCCATTGGATCTTTTGCTTCACCTGATCGATGAAAATAAAATAGATATTTATGATATTCCGATCGTGGAAATTACAAACCAGTATATGGAATATATTAAAGCGATGGAACAGAGTGATATGAATGTTATGAGTGAGTTTCTGCTAATGGCAGCCACTCTGTTGGATATCAAGTGTCGTATGTTACTTCCGAAGGAGGTCAATGAAGACGGGGAAGAGGAAGATCCGAGACAGGAACTTGTGGAACAGCTCCTTCAGTATAAAATGTATAAATATATGTCTTATGAATTGAAAGACCGACAGTTTAATGGAGAGCGGTTAATGTATCGTGAACCGAATATACCAAAAGAGGTTCAAAATTATGTGGAGCCGGTCGATCTTGATGAATTACTTGGTGATCTGACGATCGGAAAGCTTCGAGTTATCTTTGAAGATGTGATGAAGAAACAGACGGATAAAATTGACCCTGTCAGAAGCCGTTTTGGTAAGATTGAGAAAGAAGAAGTAACTGTTGAAGAAAAATTATCGTATGTAGAAGAGTATGCGATGAACAATAAACGGTTCAGTTTTCGTCAATTGTTGAACAGACAGAGTTCCAAAACACAGATTGTAGTGACTTTCCTTGCAATATTGGAGCTTATGAAAGCCGGAAAGATAACGATAGAACAGGAACAGCCTTTTGATGATATTCTCATCACATCACAGATGTAAGAAAGGTATTAGAAAGGTAGTACAACATGGAAATCAGCAGGATAGAAGGTATTATTGAGGCAATCCTTTTTACAATGGGAGATTCTGTAGAATTATCAAAGATTGCCATTGCTATTGAACAGGATGAGGAGACTACAAGAAAGATCATACATAATATGATGGACAAGTATGAGCAAGAGGATCGTGGTATCCGGATTATCGAACTTGAGGATTCTTTTCAGATGTGTACAAAACCGGATATGTATGAATATCTGATTCGAATAGCCAAACAGCCGAGAAAATATGTTCTGACGGATGTGCAGCTCGAGACACTGTCGATCATTGCATACAAACAGCCTGTCACAAAGCTTGAAATCGAAAAGATCCGGGGCGTAAAATCGGATCATGCGGTTAATCGTCTTGTGGAATATAACCTTGTCTGTGAAGTGGGAAGGATGAATGTTCCGGGGAGACCGATTTTGTTTGGGACAACAGAGGAATTCCTTAGAAGATTCAGTATTCAGTCTCTTGATAATCTTCCAAGTATGAATCCGGAGCAGATCGAGGATTTTAAGACAGAGGCAGAGGAAGAAGTACAGCTGAAGCTGAATATCTGATTTGTGAACTGATAATTATGATTTCACTGTTTCAGACAGTATTATTTATGATCTGATCTCATACATATTAATGATACGCGACGACGAAAGCGGTGTATGGAAGTGGATGAGAGAAGATATCATAGAACACTCCGCAGAATGCTGGCCTGTGTGATCGTTTCGGTGATTGTGACCGGTTCGGTAGGTATAGCCGGGTGGTCAGATGCAAATACAGTTTTTGCAGAAACAGGAGATGTAAAGGAAGAAAATGGAAATGAATTTACCGATTCATTGTATGCAAAATCGGCAGTTCTCATGGATGGCGACAGTGGAAGGATTCTGTTTGGAAAGGACGCTGACACTCCGCGCCCGATGGCGAGTACGACGAAAATCATGACATGCATCATCGCTCTGGAATATATGCAGGATGAAAATGAAATAGCAGAAGTATCTGAAAATGCGGCCAGACAGCCGAAAGTACATTTGAATGTGAAGCAGGGACAACAGTTTTATCTGAAGGACCTGCTTTATTCTTTGATGCTGGAATCGCACAATGACAGTGCGGTCATCATAGCAGAGCATATAGGCGGAAGTGTACGGGGATTTTCTGAACTGATGAATGAAAAGGCAAGGGAAATTGGCTGTGAAAATACATATTTTATCACGCCGAATGGTTTGGATGCATCGGATGAAAATGGTACGCATTCTACTACAGCCGGAGAGCTTGCAAAAATGATGAAGTATTGTGTTGTGGATTCACCTAAAAAGAGTGATTTCATTGAGGTTACAGGGACAAGGAACTATTCTTTTCAGGATGTTGCGTGTACACAGACCTATTCCTGTACGAATCACAATGCATTTCTTGATATGATGGAGGGTGCCATTTCCGGCAAAACAGGTTTTACCGGAGATGCGGGATACTGTTATGTTGGGGCGCTTCAAAAAGACGGGAAAACGATGATCGTGGCACTTCTGGCATGCGGATGGCCGAACAATAAGAGTTATAAATGGTCTGATACGAAGGCTCTTATGAAGTATGGACTGGAACATTACACAAAGAAAAAAATATGGAAAGCCCCGGAGCTTCCGTCGGTTCAGATTGAAAATGGTGTGCCGGACGATGAGATTTTAGGGAATCGCGCAAGTGTCGGTGTGATGGTTGAAAAGCCCGCAACAGACTGGCAGTATTTGTTGCGGGATGATGAGGAAGTGCGTATATCAGTCGATATGGAAGAATCGGTCAGAGCACCGGTTAAACAGGGGGAAGTGCTTGGCACGCTGACTTATAATCTGAATGGGGATGAGATCGGCAGGTGGAATATCATTTCGGTGAATCATAAAGAAAAAAGAACTCTGTTTTGGTGTTTGGCAATCGTTTTTCAAATGTGTATTAAAATAAATCAATAAAAATGATTAAAAACGCCACTTTTCAATTAGAGATAACTATGATAGTATTAAGTTGACTTTAAAAAACGACAATAAAGTTGATAAATATTTATCTTGTCAATGAAATAATCTTGAAGGACAGGATAACTTTCCAATAGAGAGGAGTACGATTATGGAAAATTGTAAGAAGTATGAAAGACAATATTTTATGCCGCCGGAGTGTACCTATGACTGGGTGAAAAAGGATCATATCGAGAAAGCACCAAGGTGGTGCAGTGTTGACCTCCGTGACGGTAATCAGGCATTGATCGAGCCAATGAGCCTGGACGAAAAGCTTGAGTTTTTCCAGCTTCTTGTAGATATCGGATTTAAAGAGATCGAAGTCGGATTCCCGGCTGCATCAGAGACGGAATATAAATTCATGCGCACATTGATCGAGAAGAATATGATTCCGGATGATGTGACGGTTCAGGTGCTGACACAGGCAAGAGAACATATCATTAAGAAAACATTTGAGGCAGTAAAAGGCGCACCTCATGCGGTTATTCATTTGTATAATTCAACATCTGTTGCACAGAGAGAGCAGGTGTTCAGAAAAGATAAAGAGCAGGTTATGAACATTGCAATCGAGGGTGCAAAGCTCCTGAAGAAGCTTGCGGATGAGACAGACGGCAATTTTACATTCCAGTACAGTCCGGAGAGTTTCCCTGGCACAGAAGTTGACTATGCAGTGGATGTATGCAATGCAGTATTGGATGTATGGCAGCCGACAGAAGATAATAAGGCGATCATCAATATCCCTACAACTGTGGAAAATGCGATTCCTCATGTGTTTGCAACACAGCTTGAATATGTACACAAACATTTGAAATACAGAGAAAATGTGATTCTTTGCCTTCACCCACACAATGACAGAGGCTGTGGTGTTGCAACTGCCGAGCTCGGAATGCTTGCAGGAGCAGACCGTATCGAAGGAACACTGTTTGGAAACGGAGAGCGTACAGGCAACGTGGATATCATTACACTTGGTATGAATATGTTCTCACACGGTGTGGATCCAAAGCTTGACTTTTCAAACATTGCGATGCTCCGTGAAAAATACGAACGCCTTACAAGAATGCGAGTATATGAGCGTCAGCCTTATTCGGGAGATCTTGTATTTACAGCATTTTCCGGATCACATCAGGATGCGATCGCGAAGGGTATGCAGTGGCGTGAAGATGGCAAGAGTGATATGTGGACCGTTCCATATCTTCCGATCGACCCACAGGATGTCGGAAGAAGATATGACTCAGATGTTATCCGAATCAACAGCCAGTCAGGAAAAGGCGGCGTAAACTATATCTTGAAACAGAATTATGGCATCAATCTTCCGGAGAAGATGAGAGAAGAGGTAGGATACCTTGTCAAAGGTGTTTCTGACAGAGCTCACAAAGAGCTTACACCGGAATGGGTATACCAGATTTTTACAGACAACTATGTAAATGCAAAGAGCGTATTTGCGATTGATGAATGCCATTTCAGACAGACAGACGGAATTATTGCAGATGCGACGATCCAGCACGGAAATGATACAAGAATCGTAACATCATCCGGTAACGGACGTCTTGATGCGGTAAGCAACGCGATCAAACAGTATTTCAACATCAGCTACGAGCTCAGATATTACGAAGAACATTCGCTCACAAGAGGATCTTCATCCAAAGCGGTCGCCTATGTTGGTATCGTATGCAATGGCAAGACATGCTGGGGTGTTGGAATCGATGCGGATATTATCAAGGCATCGATTGAGGCGCTGATCGTTGCGGTAAACAAACTGGAACAGATCAAGACAGCAGACACATGCAAGGATGCCCGTATGATCGAGATCATGAATTACATTCAGGCAAACTATATTGATATTACTTTGGATGATCTGTCTGAGAAATTCTTCCTGTCAAAACCTTACCTTTCAAAATACATCAAGGAAAAGTCAGGCATGACATTTGGCGAGCTTGTCAAGAAGGTACGAATGAAGAAGGCCCGTGCGATGCTTAAGAGCAGCAGCATGACGGTTGAGAATATCGCACTTACGGTTGGATATCAGAATGTAGAGCATTTTAACAGACTGTTCAAGAAGGCTTACAATATGACACCGGTTCAGTTCAGAAATCAGAAATAGAGAAAGTCCCGGACGAGAGTCTGGGATTTTCAGATGCGGGCTTGTAAATATTTGGCATGGTCTGCTATAATAAGTTCAATGTTATACATTGGATGTATAATGGATTACGATACGAGATGGAAAGTGATGACATATGGGAAATATTAATCTGTTTGCTGAACTGCCGAAAGGCTCAATTTCTGAGATTATTATACAGAGGATTACTGATGCTCTGATCAGTGGAGAACTGAAGCCGGGAGACAAAATCCCTACAGAAGTGGAGTTCAGTGAGAAGCTTGGAGTCAGTCGGAATGGTGTGCGTGAGGCAATCAAAGTGCTGGTTGCATTTGGTGTGCTGGAGATCCGCCGTTCGGAAGGAACCTTCGTAGTTGAGGAATATAATCATAAATTGTTGGATCCTCTGCTTTATGGACTTATTTTATCGGAGCATTCCATGGAAGAACTTCTGGAAGTTAAGATTGCAATTGCCAATTCCGTGCTGTATCTGGCGATTCTGAATGCTTCCGATGAAGAGATCGGGAAGCTTCGTGAAATGGGCATGGAATTTAAAAGAATAATGAATGAAAAGCCTGCAGACATTGAGAAAATGTATCAGTCGAGCAAGCGGTTTAATGAGTATCTGAGTGAGATTTCTCAGAACCGAATGCTTTGCCAGCTGGACAGCATTATTCGAAAGATTGCCTCATTTACAAGACATAAGGCGATTGAAGTTTCTGTAGAGAGAAAAATGGTCAATGCACTTCCGGATAATTATTTAAAAGAAGTAGATATTCTGGAAGCGAGAGATAAACGTGCGATTGCTGATTTTATGGATGAGAGGCTGGAGCTTTGGCAGAAACTCTTGCTGTAACAGAGAATCGCAGCAAGACATATGTTAAAAAATAGACAAAAAGTGAGACTTGTTTTTGTGTATTATTTACAAAAATCAAGTCTCTTTTTTTTAACTAATGTCAATTGAAAAGCGATGTGCAATGTAGTACATTGTACATATAACATTCGGAAAATAAAAGGAGGAAGGTAAAATGGATGCAAAGGAATATGTTTTAGATTTAATCGAAAAAGGAAGAAAGGCACAGCAGGAATTTGAACAGTTCTCTCAGGAGGACGTGGATAAAGCAGTGCGTGCGATCGGTAAGATCATCTATGATAATGGCGAGATGCTGGCAAAAATGGCTGTAGAAGAGACACGTATGGGTGTCTATGAGGATAAGATCAAGAAGAATAAAGGAAAAGCCAAGGCGGTCTGGAATAAATTAAAAGGCGTTAAGAGCCGTGGTATCATTGAGTATGTTGAGGAGGAAGGAATCGTCAAGGTCGCAAAACCGATCGGTGTGATCGGAGCTGTATCACCGACAACGAATCCGACTATGACACCAATGCATAATGCGATGATCGCGCTGAAAGGTGCTAATGCGATTATCGTCGGACCGCATCCACGTGCAAAGAAGACTGGTGTTGAGACGGTAAGACTGATGCGTGAGGCATTGAAGTCTGTAGGTGCGCCGGAGGATCTGATCCAGATTATCCCGGAACCAACAGTTGAACTGTCAGGTCTTCTGATGTCTGAGTGTGATGCATGTATTTCTACCGGAGGACCAGGAATGGTAAAGGCTGCTTATAAGAGTGGCAAACCGGCATTCGGTGTAGGAGCAGGAAATGTTCAGACACTGGTAGATACGGACGTGGATCTCGCTGAAGTGGCTAAGAAGGTAGCATTTAGCCGTACATACGACAACGGTGTGCTCTGTACATGTGAGCAGTGTGTACATGTACCGGTTTCCATGCATGATGAGCTGGTTGACGAACTGGTAAAACAGGGCGCATACTATATCAGTAAACCAGAGGAAATTGAGACTTTGAGAAAAGGTCTGTTCCCGAATGGTGCGATCAATAAAGATGCAGTTGGAACATCAGCAGTATCGATTGCAAAGCTTGTGGGTCTGGAAGTTCCGGAAGACACCAGATTCCTGCTTGTTGAGATTGAGAAATCCGGTAAAGAAGAAGTGCTTGCAAAAGAGAAACTTTGTCCGGTTCTTGCAATCAACAGCTATGAGACATGGGAAGAAGCAGTGGATAAAGCAGTTACAAACTTGAAGAATGAAGGTGCGGGTCACAGCAGCGTGGTTCATTCTAACACGAAAGAGCATGTGGAGTATGCGGCAGAGCTTCTTCCGGTATCTCGTGTCGGTGTTAACATGATCGGTTCATCCGGACTTGGCGGAGGATTTGACAACGGTCTGAATCCAACGGCAACACTTGGATGTGGAACATGGGGAAATAACTCCCTGAGTGAGAACCTCTGGTGGAATCACCTTGTAAATATTGCACGAATCGCATATGTCATTCCGGGCAAACCGATTCCGACAGATGAAGAAATCTGGGCTAAATAGTCCGCAGGGAGAAAAGAGTATGATTCGAAGCTTTAAAGAATTGATTGAAAAAGTGCAAAACGGCGAGCCACAGACATTGTCTGTGGCTGTTGCACAGGATGCAGATGTTTTATTGTCCGTCTGGCATGCATATCAGAACAGGATTATTAAGGGTGCGTATCTGGTAGGAGACGAGAAAGAGATCCGGAAGATCGCAGAGGGACTGGATATTGATCTGTCCAAATTTGAAATCGTCAATGAAGAAGAGAAGCCGGATGCCTGTGCTGCAGCGATCAGGCTTGTAAAAGAAGGAAAAGCGTCTCTTCCCATGAAGGGATTTGTAGATACTTCGGTAGCGTTAAAGGCTTTGTTAAATAAGGACTACGGACTTCGCACCGGCAATCTGATCTGCCATGTGGGACTGATGGAGATCCCGGGATTTGACAGAATGTTTTTGCTGAGTGATTCTGCCATGACGATTGCTCCTACACTGGAGCAGAAGGTAGATCTGATCAGGGCATGTACGGAGATTGCACATGCTATGGGAAATGAGAATCCGAAGGTTGCCGTACTTTGTGCGGTTGAGAAAGTGAATCCGAAGATGCCTGCAACACTGGATGCGGCTGAACTTACAAGAATGAACGAGGCCGGGGAGATCACAGGGTGTATGGTGAAAGGTCCTCTTGCCATGGATAATGCCGTATCGGTAGAAGCGGCAAGACACAAGGGAATCGACCATCCGGTTGCCGGCAATGCAGATATCCTGATCACACCGGATATTGAAGCGGGCAACATTCTGAATAAATCAATGGAATATTTTGCAAGGTGTGAAAAGGCCGGATGTATCATGGGCGCTGCAAAGCCGATGGTTCTCACATCCAGGGCAAGTTCGGATACATCAAAGATGAATTCGATCGCCCTTGCAGTATTGGCAGCACAGTCTGCCGGAAAGAACTAAGGAGAAGGATATGTATCGAGTGATTGTATTAAACCCTGGATCAACCTCTACGAAAGTAGCAATGTATGAAGGTGACAGGAAAGTATTTACGGAGAATATCAGCCATCCTGCAAGTGATCTGGCGGTGTTTCCGAATATTGTTGATCAGCTCCCTTACCGCAAAGAAATTATCACGAAGACGCTGAAGGAGAGAGGAGTGGACCCGGGAGAAGCGGATGCATTTTCTGCGATCTGTACAGGTCTCCTTCCGATGGAAGGCGGTGTGTATGAAGTCAATGAGACGATGTATGCGCACGGACAGGTTGGACCGGGAAGTAAGCATCCCGGTAATCTTGGTCCTCTTCTTGCAAAGGATTTTGCGGAGGAATTTGGCGGTCGTGCATTTATCGTAGATGCAAGCAGTGTAGATGAATTCGAAGAAGAAGCTCGTATGACGGGATTTGCCGAGGTTCTTCGCACGAGTCGCGGTCATCCGCTGAACCAGCGCGCTGCGGCAAGAAAATATGCTGACGACTGCGGGAAGCAATATGAAGAGATGAATCTGGTGGTAGCTCATCTTGGCGGCGGTATTTCTGTCAGTGCGCACTGTCAGGGACAGATGGTAGACACTGTTGACAGCACACGCGGAGAGGGGCGTATGGCTCCGACAAGAAGTGGTACAGCACCGCTTGCGGATGTCGTGGAACTGTGCTACTCCGGCGAATACACGAAGAAAGATATGTATACAAAGATTATGAAAACCGGCGGATGGACAGCACATCTGGGAACATCTGACGCCCGAGAAGTGGAAAAGCGAATTGCGGAAGGTGATGCATTTGCAGATCTTGTTTACCGGACAACAGCATATCAGATCGCAAAAGATATCGCTGCGATGGCATCGGTCATGAAGGGAAAGGTTGATGCGATCATTCTGACCGGAGGAGTAGCATACTCAGATCTGATGACAGGAATGATCAGAGAACGTGTGGAATTTATCGCGCCGGTGGAGGTCTATCCAGGTGAGTTTGAGATGGATGCTCTGGCTTCAGGTGCCATCCGTGTACTCGAGGGCAGAGAAGAACCAAAATCTTATACCGGAGAGCCGGTATTTCCGGGATTTGATGTCTTGTATGACAGATAAATTTCCGGACAGAATATTAAAGTTACAAAGTGAGGAATGAACTGTGGATATTGGAATATGGAATCTGTTAGGAATCGCACTGATTATTGCTATTATCATCGGTGTAGGTATTTATTCCGGGAGAATGGTATCGGATGCGTCAGACTTTGATACCGGCGGAGGAAAGGCGGGACCATGGATTGTGTGCGGAGCAATTATGGGCAGTCTCGTAAGCGGGCAGGCTACGATTGGAACCGCACAGCTTGCATTTGAGTTTGGAATGTCAGCCTGGTGGTTCACGCTTGGATCAGGAATCGGCTGTCTGATTCTTGCAGTCGGTTATGTGATTCCGCTTCGTCACAGTGGCAGTATTACGCTTCTGGAAGTCATCGGAAAAGAATATGGTGCGAAAGCGGAGTACGCGGGTTCCGTCCTATGTTCCATTGGAATCTTCATCAGCGTGATCGCACAGGTTTTATCCAGCTGCGCACTTCTGACTGCGATTTTTCATATGAATTTTCTGACGGCGGCGGTGTTATCCATCGCAGTTATGGTTGTCTATGTCGTGTTCGGAGGCGCATGGGGTGCCGGAATGGGCGGAGTTGTCAAGCTGATTCTGCTTTATGGATCCTCTATACTGGGGCTGGGGATCGTGCTGTCAAACAGCCATGGCATAAGCGCGCTGATCGGACAGCTTCAGACCACTCTTGCAGGAACGGATCTCGGTAATCTTGCAGGGTTTGTGACGGCGGAGGATGTGTCCGGTCGCTACCTGAGCCTGTTTTCCAGAGGATTTCTGAAAGATATGGGTTCCGGCTTGTCACTGCTTCTCGGAGTGCTGGCAACCCAGACCTACGCACAGGCCATCTGGTCAGCGAAGAGTGACAGTAAAGCCAGAAAGGGTGCTATGCTCAGTGCTCTTCTGATCCCACCGATCGGAATCGCATGTATTTTTATCGGAATGTTTATGAGAAATCACTGCCTGACCACAGCGGAAATCGCGGCACTTGTGGAAGCTGGAAAGAGCATCCCGGAGGGAATGATAGAGATTACAGGTTCTTCTCAGGTATTTCCAGCATTCGTCATAAATTATATGCCGCAGTTTGTGGGAGGAATTGTTCTTGGTACGCTTCTGATCACAGTCATTGCCGGAGGGGCAGGCCTTTCACTGGGAGTTGCGACCATCCTGGTAAATGACATCTTCTGCAAGGTCTCAAAGAGTCTGTCAGATGTGAAGAAGAAACTGTATGTAACGAGAGTTACGATCGTTGCCACACTGGCAGCGGCAGCGGCAATTGCTTTGGTGGTGCCGGGGGCGATCATTAACGACTTTGGATTCTTATCTATGGGAATCCGCGGAACGGTCGTATTTATTCCGCTTACATGTGCACTGTTTGCCAAAGGAAGGATCGCACCGTGGGCAGTACTTGCCTCTATGGCTGCGGGACCGGTTGCAGTTCTTGGAGGGAATCTTGCCGGATTACCGTTTGATTCGCTTTTCCTCGGTATTGCAGTGTGCCTGATTTGTATGCTGATTGGTAAAATAGCAAAAAGATGATTAAAATTCATTTTAACTTAAGAAGACAATAAAGGGTAGAGTATTAAAAATGCTCTGCCTTTTTGTGTAACAGGAAATTGATGCGAAGGAATTGTTACATAATAAATAAAATCAATAATAAATAAAATCAGTTGAATTGTAAGTATGAAAAATATATAATAATACATATTTTGGTTTTTCAATTGTAAATCATTACATGTGTGAAAATAGGAATGGAGGAAAGTGTTATGAATAACATAACAATGACAAGTGCAGCAGGTAATAGAATCATTTCTTTGCTTGATGCAGGAAGCTTTGTTGAAATCGGTGGAGCAGTAACTGCGAGAACTACAGATTTTAACATGCAGGAAAAAGATACTCCAGGCGATGGAGTTATCACCGGATATGGAGTAATTGACGGCAACCTGGTGTATGTGTACAGCCAGAATGCTGCTGTGTTAAATGGCGCAGTCGGAGAGATGCATGCAAAGAAAATCGCAAATATTTATGACATGGCGATGAAAATGGGTGCTCCTGTGATCGGCCTTGTTGACTGTGCGGGGTTCAGACTTCAGGAAGCGACCGATGCGCTTGAGGCATTCGGAAGCCTGTATTTGAAACAGACACTGGCATCAGGAGTGATACCTCAGATTACAGCGATTTTTGGAACATGCGGCGGTGGCCTTTCTGTCATTCCGGCACTTTCAGACTTCACATTTATGGAAGCAAAGAGTGCGAAGCTGTTTGTAAACTCACCAAATGTGATTCCGGGAAATGAGATCAGCAAATGTGATACATCATCACCGAAGTTCCAGAGTGAACAGACAGGTCTTGTTGACGGAATCGGAACAGAGGATGAGATCCTTGCAAATATCCGCACATTGATCACAATGCTTCCGTGCAATAATGAGGAAGACGCTTCTTATAATGAATGTGCAGATGACCTTAACCGTGTATGCTCGTCGATTGAGAATGCGAAAGAAGATACGGCAATCGTGCTTGCAGAAATATCTGACAGTCACATTTTCTTCGAGACAAAGAAGGAATATGCAAAGGATATGGTAACCGGATTTATCCGTCTGAACGGTATGACTGTCGGAGCGGTTGCGAACCGTTCTAAAGTATATGATGCTGAAGGAAATACAGCAGCAGAATTCGATGGTTCTCTTTCAGCAAAAGGAGCGAGAAAAGCGGCAGAATTCGTTGAGTTCTGTGATGCATTTAATATTCCTGTACTTACGCTTACAAACGTTTCAGGATTTAATGCTGCAAAATGCTCAGAAAAGACTCTTGCAAAAAATACCGCAAAATTGATCTATGCATTCGCGAATGCTACAGTTCCTAAGGTGAATGTGATCATCGGCAAAGCATTCGGAAGTTCGTATATTGCAATGAACAGCAAATCAATCGGGGCAGATATGGTATATGCATGGCCGGAAGCAGAAATCGGCATGATGGATGCGGGACTTGCGGCAAAGATCATGTATGCAGATTCTGATGCAGTTACTCAGAAAGAAAAGGCTGCAGAATACAGAGAACTTCAGTCAAGCCCTCTGTCAGCAGCAAGAAGAGGATATGTCGATACACTGATCCAGCCGGCAGATACAAGAAAATATGTGATTGGAGCATTTGAAATGCTTTTTACAAAGAGAGATGAGCGCCCGGCAAAGAAACACGGAACAGTCTAGCGAGGTGATACAATTGAAGAAAAGAATTAGCTTATTATTATGTATGCTTGTCGCTGTGCTTGCTCTTACTGTTGGATGCGGAGCTACAAAGTCTGTTGTTGAGTATGATGAGATGACCGTTTCTCAGTTTTCTGAATGGCTGATACAGTTTTGTGCAGGTACAGACGAAGAGACAGCTGCACAGTTGAAAGAAATGAGAGCTTCAACTTTTGAGCAGCAGCTTGCGCAGATGAATCTTCCGTCAAGTCCGGAGAACCTGCTTGGGGCAATCGAATCCTGGAATGCAGGAGAGAATGAGTGCGGAGAGTTTATCTCTCACGGGGATTACAGTTTCAAAGCGACAGCAAAAGAGCTTCATATTACAACAGAAGCCGAGTTCACAAAACGAGATGCTACGATTGAGATTGTTTTAGATGATGAATTGTATCTTGACAGCATCACTGTCGGAGCTCATATGAGTACCGGTGAAATCCTGAAAAAAGCAGGACTTAATACATTGCTTGGAATGGGAACAGTATTTGTTGTATTGATAATCATTTCATTGATTATTTCTTTGTTCAAATACATTCCGGATATCCAGAAAAAATTCAAAAAGAAACCGACGCGGGAGAACGAAGTGACTGCTAAGGCATCAATTGCACCTGTGGAAGAGGTTTCGGAAATGGATGATACAGAACTTATCGCAGTGATCGCAGCCGCAATTGCAGCAGCGGAAGGTACAACGACAGATGGTTTTGTAGTCAGAAGTATAAAGAGAAGAAAATCAAATAGATGGTAATCGGTTTTAGGAGGAAATAAGAGATGAAAAGTTATACAATTACAGTGAACGGAAATGTATACGATGTAACTGTTGAGGAAAAGAACGGAGCTGCGGCACCTGTTATGGCAGCACCGGTTGCAGCAGCACCAGCTGCAGCACCAAAGGCGGCACCAAAGGCAGCTTCAGGAGCAGGATCCATTAAAGTTGAGGCAGGTGCAGCAGGCAAAGTATTTAAAGTAGAGGCGAAAGTTGGACAGAGTGTCAAGAGAGGTGACGCAGTTGTTATCATCGAGGCGATGAAGATGGAGATTCCGGTTGTTGCACCGGAAGACGGTACAGTTGCAAGTATTGATTGTGCAGTAGGTGATCCGGTTGAAGCTGGAGCAGTTCTTGCTACTTTAAATTAAGACATATCTTTGTTTATGTTTGAAATTCGACTGGAGGTTAAAAAATGGATTATATTATGACAACATTAGGAAATCTCCTGCATCAGACAGCATTTTTCAATCTGACAGGCGGCAATCTGATCATGATTGCTGTTGCATGTTTTTTCCTGTATTTGGCAATCAGACATGAATTCGAGCCGTTGCTTCTGGTACCGATCGCTTTTGGTATGCTGCTTGTAAATATCTATCCGGATATCATGCTTCATGCTGAGGATTCAGCCAATGGTGTAGGTGGACTTTTGTACTATTTCTATATTCTTGATGAATGGGCAATTCTTCCGTCGCTGATCTTCATGGGTGTAGGTGCTATGACAGACTTTGGTCCGCTTATTGCGAACCCGAAGAGTTTCCTTCTCGGAGCATCAGCTCAGTTTGGTATTTTTGCTGCTTATCTCGGAGCTATGGCGATGGGATTCTCAGACAAAGCAGCAGCTGCAGTTTCTATCATTGGTGGTGCTGACGGTCCGATATCGATCTTCCTTGCGGGTAAATTACAGCAGACTGCAATTTTGGGACCGATCGCAGTAGCGGCATATTCCTATATGTCACTTGTTCCGATCATTCAGCCACCGATCATGAAACTTCTGACAACGGAAGAAGAGCGTAAGATCAAGATGGAGCAGCTGAGACCGGTGTCCAAGCTTGAGAGAATTTTGTTCCCTGTTATCGTTACGATCGTTGTATGTGTGATTCTTCCTACAACAGCACCGCTTGTCGGCATGCTGATGTTAGGTAACCTGTTCCGTGAATCAGGTGTTGTAAGACAGCTTCAGGAAACAGCTTCAAATGCACTGATGTATATTGTAGTTATTTTGCTTGGTACATCTGTAGGTGCTACGACAAGTGCAGAGGCATTCCTTAATTTTGATACGATCAAGATCGTTATTCTCGGACTTATCGCATTTATGTTCGGTACAGCAGCCGGCGTGATCTTTGGAAAGATCATGTGCAAGCTTTCCGGTGGAAAGATCAATCCGCTGATCGGTTCTGCGGGAGTATCTGCGGTACCTATGGCAGCACGTGTATCACAGAAAGTAGGTGCGGAGGCAGATCCGACCAACTTCCTTCTGATGCATGCAATGGGACCGAATGTTGCAGGTGTTATCGGTACAGCAGTTGCTGCCGGAACATTTATGGCGATTTTCGGAGTACAATAATCAGAATATAATGGAGGAAGATATAATGGCAGAAATGGAAAAAAAACCAATTAAAATAACTGAGACGATTCTGCGTGACGCACACCAGTCTCTGATTGCCACTCGTATGACGACAGAGCAGATGGTTCCGATCATTGAAAAAATGGATAAAGTAGGATATCATTCTGTGGAATGCTGGGGAGGAGCAACCTTTGATGCATCACTTCGCTTTCTGAAGGAAGATCCATGGGAAAGACTTCGTAAATTCAGAGACGGATTCAAGAATACAAAGCTTCAGATGCTGTTCCGCGGACAGAATATCCTTGGATACCGTCCTTATGCAGATGATGTTGTAGAATATTTTGTACAGAAGTCACTTGCAAACGGTATTGATATTATCCGTATTTTTGACTGTCTGAATGACCTTAGAAATCTGCAGACAGCTGTAACTGCTGCAAACAGAGAAAAGGGCCACGCACAGGTAGCACTTTCTTATACACTTGGTGATGCTTATACGCTGGAATACTGGGTAGATATTGCGAAGAGAATTGAAGATATGGGTGCAAACTCAATCTGTATCAAGGATATGGCAGGACTTCTCGTGCCTTATAAAGCAACAGAATTGATCGAGGCATTGAAAGATGCAGTAGATCTTCCGATCCAGCTTCATACTCATTACACATCAGGTGTTGCTTCCATGACATATTTGAAGGCTGTTGAGGCAGGTGTGGATGTGATCGATACAGCAATGTCACCGTTTGCACTTGGTACATCACAGCCTGCAACAGAAGTAATGGTTGAAACATTTAAGGGAACACCTTATGATACAGGATTTGATCAGAAACTTCTTGCTGAGATTGCTGACTATTTCCGACCAATGCGTGACGAAGCACTTGAGAGTGGACTTCTCAATCCGAAAAATATGGGTGTTAATATTAAGACACTTCTCTATCAGGTACCAGGAGGAATGCTTTCGAACCTTACATCTCAGCTCAAAGAGCAGAATGCGGAGGATAAATACTATGAAGTGCTCGAAGAAGTGCCGAGAGTGCGTAATGACCTTGGAGAACCGCCGCTTGTAACTCCATCTTCACAGATTGTTGGTACACAGGCTGTATTTAATGTCCTGATGGGCGAGAGATACAAGATGGCAACAAAAGAGACAAAAGACATCCTCAGCGGAAAATATGGAAAAACAGTTAAACCATTCAATGAAGATGTCAAAAAGAAAGTTCTTGGCGATGATGCAGAAATCATCACATGCCGTCCGGCTGACCTGATCCCGGATGAGCTCGATACACTTCGCAAAGAGTGTGAGCAGTGGGTACAGCAGGATGAGGATGTGCTTTCCTATGCATTGTTCCCGCAGGTTGCTACAGAATTCTTTAAGTACAGAGAAGCACAGCAGACAAAAGTGGATCAGACAATTGCAGATACAAAGAACGGAAGTTATCCGGTATAAGAAAGATAGAGTAGAAACTGCTGTTATGGCAGTTTCTTTCTTTACACACACCTTTTATTATTTCTTCTTTGAAACGGTTTTTATGGGGAAAGAGAGGTTTCCAGGTATGATAAAAAATATTATTTTTGATGTCGGAAATGTACTTCTCGGGTTTGACCCTGAGAAATATCTTGAAAAACGAGGATACACAGAGAATGAGAAGCAGATTTTAAGAAAAAATATGTTTGGCCATCCGCTGTGGCTGGATGCAGACCGCGGCATCGTGGAAGGTGATGCCCTGCGAGAGGGATTCGCTGCAAATGATCCGGGACACAGAGAACTGATTCTGGATGCGTTTGACAATGTTGAGCAGACATTGTGGGGGTACCTATATACAGAGCAGTGGACAAAATCTCTGAAAGAGAGAGGTTACCGGCTGTATGTGCTCTCCAATTATGGGAAAGACCTTCATGATCGTACAAAACATATGATGAGTTTTCTCCCATATATGGATGGGGTTGTATTTTCTTATGAATGTCATCTGTTGAAACCGGAACGTGAGATATATCAGTATCTCTGTGATCAGTTTCATCTGAATCCAGAGGAGTGTGTCTTTATGGATGACAGAGAAGAAAATATTGAAGCAGCACGAGCATATGGAATCCATGGAATCTGCTTCCATCATTATGAAGATGTATGTAAAGAGCTTGAAAAACTGTTAAATGAAAAATAGATTCTAAATCACATGTCTTCTTCATATATTCTAACAGCATATACGAAAAGGGGAAGTGACTATGGATTTGAATCGTTTATACAAAGATATACAAGCCCGTACAAATGGAGAAATTTATATTGGGGCAGTGGGACCGGTCCGTTCGGGAAAATCAACGTTTATCAAAAGATTTATGGATGTGCTTGTCCTCCCGAAAATGACAGACGATGCGCAAAAGACAATGACGCGGGATGAACTGCCGCAATCTGCATCCGGGAAAATGATCATGACAACAGAACCGAAATTTATTCCAAAAGAAGCAGCAAAGATCCGGCTTCTGGATGACACAGCTGTAAAAATAAGATTGATCGATTGTGTTGGATATATGGTAGACGGTGCGTCGGGACATATGGAAGATGCAGGAGAGAGAAAGGTTAAAACGCCATGGTTCGAACAGGATATTCCATTTACAAAAGCTGCTGAGATCGGAACAAGGAAAGTGATCCATGATCATGCTACGATTGGCATAGTGATCACAACAGATGGAAGCATTGGAGATATTCCGCGTGAGAATTACAAAGAGGCAGAGGGAAAGACGATCAGAGAACTTCAGAGTATCGGCAAGCCATTTGTTGTATTAGTGAACTCGACAAGACCATATAGTGAAGAGGCGGGTTCGATCGTAAAAGAATTGGAAGAAAAATATGGCGTTCGTGTAATGTCGGTGAATTGCCAGCAGTTGAAAGAAGAAGATATACAACAGATACTGGAAGCAGTTCTTTCAACATTTCCAATCAGTCAAATTGATTTTTACATACCAAAATGGGTTGAAATGCTTGATTATAAGCATAAGATCAAGCAGGATCTGATCAATCATATTGGGAATATCATGAATGCGATGGATGTTATGGGAGATGCTGCTGAAGAATTAGAAAAACCGGATAGTCCATATATCAGTAACATTCGTGTGGAACGGATTGGAATGGATGACGGACATGTGAGCATTCGCATTGATGTTCCTGAGCAGTATTACTATGAAATGATCAGCGAACTGACAGGTACAGAGATCAGCGGTCAGTATGAACTGATCTCTGAGCTGCAAAATCTCTCCGGTCTGAAAGCAGAGTATGAAAGCGTGAAGTCAGCATTTGAGAGTGTGCGAATGAAAGGATATGGAGTCGTCAGTCCTGCCATAGAGGAAATCGTTCTGGAGGAACCGTCTGTGATCAGACAAGGAAACAAGTACGGGGTAAAGATTCATGCGACAGCACCGTCGATTCATCTGATCAAAGCCAATGTTGAGACAGAAATTGCTCCGATCGTCGGCAATGAACAGCAGGCAAAGGATCTGATCGGTTACATCAAAGAGACGGAACAAAGTGAAGGCGGCATCTGGAAGACCAATATATTTGGGAAATCGATCGAAGAACTGGTTATGGATGGCATGAAGAATAAAATGTCTGTGATCAACGATGAGAGTCAGACGAAATTACAGGATACGATGCAGAAGATCCTGAACGAGAGCTCCGGCGGTCTTGTCTGCATCATTATCTGAAGAACAGAAAGAGTTGCAAATATTTGAAAAAATCATTATAATAGAGTAAGTTAATCGCAAATGAGATATTTGGAGGTACATAATGAGAGTAGCAATTATTACAGCAAGTACGCCGGTCTACAGGGGACAAGAGGAAAACACCAGTGGACAGATCATTGAGAATATTATGAAAGAGGCTGGTCATGAGATCGTATTTATGAAGCCGCTTCCATGCGATAAAACAGTGCTTTCTACTGTGATGCAGAGAATGGCAGATGGAAAGCTGACAGATCTTATTCTTACGACCGGAGGAGCCGGATGCGCGGCGGGTGACTGTACACCGGAAGCAACGATGGAGATCGTTGACAGACCTGTTGTAGGTATTCCCGAAGCGATGAGAGCCTACACATTCCAGATGACAAAGCGTGCAATGTTAAACAGAAGTGCCGCGGGTATCAGAGGAGATGTACTGATCGTAAACCTTCCTGGAAAGCCAAATGCTGTGAAACAGTGCCTGAATTATCTGCTTCCAGAGATTACTCATGCAGTTGGTCTTATTCAGAAAAAGACGGAAGAATAATCAGAAAAGATATGGAGGACAGTAATGCTTGTTAAGATCTATACGGACGGAGCAGCCCGTGGAAACCCGGACGGGCCGGGAGGATATGGGACTGTACTTGAGTATACCGATACAAAAGGGCAGCTTCACACGAAAGAACTTTCACAAGGGTATGTAAAGACAACCAATAACCGTATGGAACTTATGGCAGTGATCGCCGGATTGGAAGCATTGAACCGTCCGTGTGAGGTAGAGGTTTATTCGGATTCCCAGTATGTTGTAAACGCGTTTAACCAGCACTGGATTGAAGGCTGGATCAAAAAGGGATGGAAAAGAGGAAAAAATGAGGCAGTGAAGAATGTCGATCTCTGGAAACGTCTCCTGAACGCAAAAGAACCGCATCAGATTACATTTCACTGGGTGAAGGGGCACGACGGTCATCTCCAGAACGAGCGGTGTGATACACTTGCCACTTCAGCTGCTGACGGTGATGATCTGATCATTGATGAAGGAATATAACCGCAGATTTTATCATATCATTTCATCAGAAAATAATTTTATAAAGTGTAATACAAGTACGACAAGTAATCGCGGCTGCAAATGCCGAAAGGCTGCAGGTGAGGAAAGTCCGGGCTTCGCAGGGCAGGATGCCGGATAACGTCCGGTGGAGGTGACTCTAAGGAAAGTGCAACAGAAATATACCGCGTAAGCTTTGAGAAGGGTAACTCCTCAGAAAAGGATATCTTTAAGCTCGCTTACAAAGATATTCTTTTCTGAGGAGTTATGCGGCGAATGCCGCGTAACATGAACTGCGCATCAGTTCATGTTACAATCTCAATGTCATACGTAAGGGTGGAAAGGCAGTGTAAGAGACTACCGCCTCCCTGGTAACAGGGAGGGCACATGTAAACCCCATCCGAAGCAAGACCGTGTAAAGACAATGTGGCTGCCCGTCACGTCTTAGGTGGGTCGCTTGAATCTTTCGGCGACGAAAGATCTAGATAGATGATTACTCAACGACATAACCCGGCTTATCGTCGTGCTTGTTATTCATAAAAAGAAAGCGTTGAAACCATATTTCGGTATCAACGCTTCATTTTATTATAAATGAATTTTTTTGCTCTTTGAACTGTCTACATACCGCTCTTCGCAATATTTGCAACGATATGTCTCATTCTCAGGATCTGTAAGCACAAATATCTGAGCCAATTCCTGTTCGATCGATGTAATGCAGCGAGGATTTTTGCATTTGATCACATTTTTAATCTGTTTTGGAAGATGAAGAGTCATCTTATCTACAATCTGGGCATCTTTGATGATGTTGACTGTGATGTTGTGATCAATAAATCCGAGAATATCAAGGTCCATGAAATCAATCGGACATTCAATCTTCATGATATCTTTTTTTCCGAGTTTATTACTTTTTGCATTCTTGATGATTGCGACACAGCAGTCTAATTTATCCAGGTTCAGGTATTTGTATATTTCCATACTCTTTCCGGCTTCGATATGGTCAAGTACGAATCCTTCGGTAATCCTTCCGACTGTCAATGTATTTTCTACCATGATTATCCCTCCTAAACTTCAATTTCCAGCAATGTTAAGATGAGTGCCATTCGAACGTACACGCCATATTGTACTTGTCTGAAATATGCAGCTCTTGGGTCCTTATCAACTTCTATAGAGATTTCATTTACTCTTGGAAGTGGGTGAAGTACGAGCATATCAGGCCCGGCCAGTGCCATTTTCTTAGAGTCTAAGATGTAGAAGTCTTTCATACGAACATAATCTTCTTCATTGAAGAAGCGTTCTTTCTGAACTCGTGTCATGTAGAGAATATCAAGCTTTGGAAGAGCATCCTCCAGACGAACAACTTCTTCATACTCAATATTATTTTTTTCCAAAACATCAACTCGAATATAGCTTGGAAGCTTTAATTCTTCCGGCGAGATAAGAACAAATTTTACACCTGGATAACGAACCATTGCATTGATAAGAGAGTGAACTGTACGTCCGAATTTCAGGTCTCCGCAGAATCCGATCGTCATGTTGTTCAGACGTCCTTTGAGTGAACGGATCGTGAGAAGATCTGTCAGAGTCTGTGTCGGGTGCTGGTGTCCGCCGTCACCTGCGTTGATCACGGGAATGCAGGAATTCTCAGCAGCGACAAGAGCAGCTCCTTCCTTTGGATGGCGCATCGCACAGATGTCAGCGTAACATCCGATCATTCGGATCGTGTCAGCAACACTCTCGCCTTTTGCAGCAGAGCTTGAATCTGCGGAGGAAAAGCCAAGAACACTTCCGCCAAGATTGAGCATGGCAGCTTCGTGGCTCAGTCTTGTTCTTGTACTTGGTTCATAGAACAGAGTTGCAAGTTTTTTTCCATCACATGCATGTGCATATTTCTCCGGATTGGCTTCAATATCATTTGCCAGGTCCAATAATTTGTCAATTTCTTCCACAGAAAAATCCAGTGGATTCATCAAATGTCTCATAGTAACCTCCATAATCAATAAAAAGGGATAAAAATAAGAAGCAGTCAGAAAGTAAAAAAATCAGAGTAAAAATGAGAATAAGAAAGAATGTCATCTAATCGGTGGCTTAGGTAAGCCGGTATGATTCGAGAACATCTGCTTTTTCTCATCATTAACTCCTTCCTGAATCGCTTCTTCGTAAATGATTAAATCAGATTGTTTACATCTTTAGACATCATACAATAAATGACAAAGATTTTCAATGACTAAAAATGAGAATTCAAAACGATACCTGTAGGGATAAAGTGAACAGATTAGAAAATGAGTGGACATATATTGGTTAAATTGAGTTCTGGATTTTAGGAGAAACGTGTTGTATAATGGCAAATATGATGCTTTAAATAGGATGAGGAGTGAGAAAAATGGCAACGATCAAAGAATTGCGTGATGAATTGGACAGAATAGACAGCCAGATCATAGAGTTGTATCAGGAAAGAATGGCAGTTTGCGAACAGGTTGGAGAAGTGAAGATCGAGAATGGCTCGAAAGTGTTTGACAGGAATAGAGAGAGGGAGAAGCTGAACCAGGTCAGCGCAAATGCAAAAGATGATTTTTATAAAAAAGGATTAAAAGAGTTATTTGAACAGCTGATGAGTCAGAGCAGAAAACTGCAGTATCAGCTGCTCACGAAAAAAGGCGCTCTTGGAAGACTTCCTTTTATCGGTGTAGATAAACTTGACTGGGAGAACTCAAGAATTGTATATCAGGGAACGGAAGGTGCTAATTCTCAGGCCGCAATGCAGAAATATTTTAAAAAAGATGTAAACAGTTTTCATGTACAGACATTCCGGGATGCAATGGAGGCAATTGAAGAGGGATCTGCTGATTTTGCAGTACTTCCGATTGAAAATTCATCAGCGGGTGTTGTGAATGAAGTATATGATCTTCTGGTGGAATTCGAAAATTATATTGTAGGTGAGATTGTTATTCCAATTGATCATTATCTCGTCGGAACAGATGGTGCGACTCTTGAGACAGTTCAGAGAGTATATTCACATCCACAGGCGTTGATGCAGTGTAACAAATATCTTGACGAGTATCCAGACTGGCAGCAGATCGGTGTCGCTAATACAGCGGTGGCTGCAAGAAAGATACTGAAAGAACAGGATGTGACGCAGGCGGCAATCTGCAGCCAGCACGCAGCGGAAATTTATGGGCTGAATATTCTTGCAGAACAGATCAATCATAACCAGCATAATTCGACAAGATTTATTGTAGTTACAAATCAGAAAATATTTCTGAAAGATGCGCAGAAGATCAGTATCTGCTTTGAAGTTGCACATGAGAGTGGATCGCTTTATCATCTGCTGTCTCATTTTATTTATAATGATCTGAACATGACAAAGATTGAATCAAGACCGGTAGAAGGCAAAAACTGGGAATATCGATTCTTTGTAGACTTTGAAGGAAATATGGGACAGCCTGCTGTGAAAAATGCGATCCGCGGGTTGCGTGAAGAATCAAAGAGTCTGAAAATACTTGGAAATTATTAAGGACGGGACAGACAATGAATATGAAAGTAAATGAACTGATGTTATATCGAAATATGGAGCAGAATCACATACTTCATGATTTTGCATTCCTTATGGAGAACTATGACAATGAGTATTATAACAAAGAAGATTTAAGAGGGCTTTTGTTTGATTGTGTAAATGAAATCTTAGAACTCTCTGTGACACATGGTCTGGAAGGGAATCTCTGGCATGATTATCTCACATTTGTTCTTGCAAGTGATGAGAACGCATACAGCACATCATGTGAGATCGTAGGTCAGATCGATGGAAGTATCAATATGATTGCGTCACATGATTTTGAAATCTTTAAAGGCTTGTTTGACTATGATTTTACAGAGCTTGAGAAGATTCTTGATGTGAATTGTATTTCCATGCTGCTTGATTATCATTCTTCTGATGAGCATGGAAAAGTGTTCAACAAGCGGATCAGAGACAGAATCTGTGCACTGAGTAAAGAACTGGCGCAGTCAGAGAATGCAGATTCCTTTAAAGAAGTGCTTACACAGTTTTATAAAGAATTCGGTGTTGGTAAATTTGGTCTTCATAAGGCATTTCGTGTAGAACATACAGAGCATGGTGCGCAGATCATTCCGATCACAAAGATCGCACATGTGCATCTGGATGACCTCGTCGGATATGAGATCGCAAAAAAGAAGCTGATCGATAACACGGAAGCGTTTGTAAATGGGAAAAAGGCAAATAACTGTCTGCTCTACGGCGATGCAGGGACTGGGAAATCTACTTCCATCAAAGCAATTCTGAATCAGTATTATGATCAGGGACTTCGGATGATCGAGATCTACAAGCATCAGTTTCAGGATCTGAACGACATCATTGCTCAGATCAAGAACCGAAATTATAAATTTATCATCTATATGGATGATCTTTCATTTGAAGAATTTGAAATCGAGTACAAATATCTGAAAGCGGTGATCGAGGGAGGACTTGAGAGAAAGCCTGAAAATGTGCTGATCTATGCGACATCAAACCGCAGACATCTCGTGCGCGAGACGTTCAAGGACAAAGCAGACCGCGATGAAGAACTTCACACAAATGATACTGTTCAGGAAAAACTGTCACTTGTGGCAAGATTTGGTGTAACGATTTATTTCGGAAAACCGGATAAAAAGCAGTTCCAGGAGATCGTGCGTCAGCTGGCAGCCCGAACGGAACTGGATCTTACGGAAGAGGAACTCCTTCTGGAGGCAAATAAATGGGAGCTGCAGCACGGAGGAATGTCCGGGCGTACAGCTCAGCAGTTTATTGATTATTTACTTGGAACCCGAATTTAAATCAGAGATCAGGATTCGATCAATGTCAGCCCGGAAATATCGGAGTCAATCATAAGAGAATAGTTCGTGTGATAGATCACGAATCCGGGTTTGGCACCGGCGACTTTTTTGACATGTTTTTTCTCAATGTAATCAATCTCAACTTTATCGTTCCCGCGGTTCTTTGAGTAATATGCGGCAAGCTTTCCGGCTTCTTCGAATACTCTGTCCGGAAGCTCGTCGCCCATGGATTTCACAATGACATGAGATCCCGGAGCACCTTTTGCGTGGAACCACCAGTCATTTCCGTTTGCAAAGTGAAATGTGAGCTCCTCATTCTGGAAATTGTTTTTCCCGACATAGATATGATATCCGTCGCTGGATAAATAATGGAATGGGCTGCTCTTGAATTTCACTTTTTTCTTCGTATTCTTTTTGCGGATGTATCCGCTTTCCACAAGCTCTTCCTTAATCTGTGACAGATCATCCTCACTCAATGCGATATCAAGAGAATTGCTTACTGATTCCAGATATGTGATATCGTCTTTTGTCTCCCTGATCAGATCTGTCAAAGCTTCAAAAGTCCTTTTCTGTTTGTTGTATCTGGCAAAATATTTCTGTGCATTCTCCTGTGGAGTCTTTGTTTTATCCATTGGGATCTTTACCATTTCGTTTGTATAATAATTCAGCACCTCCAGCTGATCGGTATCCGGGTCCAGATTGTATCCGTACACATTGATCAGTTCCCCGTAAACTTTATATTTATCACGGTTTTTCGTATCTTTTAACTGCCTGTTCTGGAGGTCATATTTCTTTCGGCTTCGCTCAAGCGCAGTTGAAACGATTCTTCTCAGATCTGATGACTTCTGTCGGATTCTTGTAATCGTATTTTTCTCAGCATAGTAAGAAGCGAGCAATTCTGAGACGGATGCGTATTCTTTTTTTCCAAACGAATCAAAATGTGTCAGTGGAAGACAGGAGTAATCCTTTGGAACGGCCCCTTCCATATATACGACAGGGGTGAAATTTCCTTCTTTTACAGATTCAAAATAGAAGCTGAACTGGTTGTACAGGTGGAGCATCATATCATGTGACAATTCATTTCCCGGCATTCTGGAATCGATGCCTGCAAGGAAACAGATTTCCTCTGCCACAACAGGGCTCACGCCGGTGAACCCGCAGTAGATTGCCTTTCCGACAGGCATCGGCCTTGAAACAAGCGCGCTACTGAAATCTTCCGGAGATACCGTCAGCGGATCTGATTTGTTCATTGTATCCGGAATGAAATAAGTTCGGCCCGGAAGAACTTCTCGAACAGAGCTGACCTGACAGGAAATATGCTTGATACTGTCAATGATCATATCATTTTCATCGCAAAAAATGATATTGCTGTGTTTTCCCATGATCTCTATGATCAGTTTCTTTCGGCAGAGATCGCCCAGTTCATTCAGATGTTCAATATGAAAACAGATGATTCTCTCAAGCTTTGGCTGAGTGATATCGACGATGCGTCCATTGCTGATATGTTTTCTGAGAAGCATACAGAAATTCGGCGCAGTCATCGGCCCCGGCTTGTTCTCGTCCGTAAGATAAATCAGAGGAAGGGAAGCGCTCGCAGATATATAAAGTCTCTTTTGTCCCTTGGAAAGCTTGATCGTCAACATCAGCTCATCGGATTCCGGCTGAGCGATTTTATGAATCCTTCCATTCAATATTGTATCTCGCAATTCGTTCGTAAGTGCTGAAACAGTGATTCCGTCAAATGCCATATTGCTCGTTCCTTTCGTTTGTATGTTTTACAAAACTAATGTGGAACTCATTGTAACACAGGTTGACGTGTGATGGCAAATCCACTATAATAATTATGGATTTTTAGGACTACATACCAGAAGAAGAACAGGAAAGACAGTTTTATAATCCAAGAATACATAGAAGAAGGTAGAAAAATGATCAGAAGCATGACAGGATTCGGACGATGTGAATTATCCGAAGGAGACCGCAAGTTTACGGTTGAGATGAAAGGTGTAAATCACCGCTATTTAGATGCGAATATTCGTATGCCAAAGAAACTGAACTTTTTTGACAGTGCGATCAGAGGTGTTCTGAAGAAATATGTGATGAGAGGAAAAGTTGATATTTTTATTACATATGAAGACTTTTCTGAGAGTCAGGTGTCCCTGAAATATAATGAGACACTTGCAAAGGAATATCTGTCATATTTCAAAAAGATGCAGGAAGATTTCGGACTCGAAAATGATATCCGTGTTTCATCTTTGTCAAGATATCCGGAAGTTCTTACAATGGAAGAACAGGCGATTGATGAAGAGGCACTCTGGAATGGACTGGAGAAAGCACTCACCGGGGCATTGAAGCAGTTTGTTGAGACACGTGAGACAGAGGGAGAGAACCTTAAGAAAGATATCATTGACAAGCTTGACGGAATGCTCGAGAAGGTGGCTTATATCGAAGAACGTTCTCCGGAGATCATTGCCGAGTACAGAGCGAAATTAGAAGATAAAGTAAAAGCACTTCTTGAGGACTCTCAGATCGACGAGGGAAGAATCGCGGCTGAGGTCGTGATCTTCGCGGATAAGATCTGTACGGATGAAGAGGTTGTCAGATTAAAGAGTCACATTGCGCATATGAAAGAAACGTTTACAAAAGATGAAAATGGTATCGGCCGTAAGCTTGATTTTATCGCACAGGAGATGAACCGTGAGGCCAATACGATTCTCTCCAAGGCAAATGATATTGAAGTGTCCAATTACGCAATTGATCTTAAGACAGAGATCGAAAAAGTGCGTGAGCAGATCCAGAACATCGAGTAAGGAGTCTGAATATGAAATCAAAGGGAATACTTATTGTTGTATCGGGCTTTTCCGGATCTGGAAAAGGAACGATCATGAAATCGCTTTTAAAAAAGTATGATAACTATGCATTGTCGATCTCTGCTACGACGAGAAATCCACGAGAAGGAGAAGAACACGGCAGAGAGTATTTCTTTCTCACAACGGAAGAATTTGAAAAAATGATTGCACAAGATGAATTGATAGAGTATGCTAAGTACGTGAATAATTACTATGGTACACCGAAGAATTATGTCGAGGAACAGCTTGCTTCCGGCAAGGATGTGATTCTTGAGATTGAGATTCAGGGTGCATTGAAAGTAAAGAAGAAATTCCCGGAGACGCTGCTTCTGTTTGTCACTCCACCGTCAGCAGAAGAATTGAAACGCCGTCTTGTCGGAAGAGGAACCGAGACACTGGAAGTGATCGAACAGCGTATGATGCGTGCGATCGAAGAGTCTGACGGAATGGAAGAGTACGATTACTTCGTGATCAACGATGATCTGGATGAATGTGTGGAGAGTGTGCATAAGATTATTCAGGCTGAGCACAGCAGAAGTTATCGCAATCTTGATTTTGCGAAAAAGATAAAAAGAGAATTGAAAGGAGAATAACATATGTTACATCCATCTTATACGGATTTGATGAAAGTAGTGAATAAAGATGTAGAGGAGGGCGAGACAAAAGTAGTAAACAGCCGTTACTCCATCGTTATGGCTACTTCTAAAAGAGCCAGACAGCTGATTGACGGTGCAGATCCTATGGTTGATGCTGCAAATGGTGCAAAACCATTATCGACTGCGATCAGTGAGCTTAATAATGGTAAGATCAAAATCATTGCCGAGGAAAACTAATTGAATGAAAAGGCAGGTGCTTTTAAGAGTATCTGCCTTTTATGAATAAATATGAAAAAAGATAAGGAGCAAAAGAGAATGAATATATTATTTGTTTCTCTTGGCTGTGACAAGAATCTGGTCGACACAGAAGTGATGCTTGGAATTCTGGATTCCAGAGGACATCGTATGGTTGACGATGAGGCCGATGCCGATGTGATCGTTGTAAATACGTGCTGCTTTATCCATGATGCAAAAGAGGAAAGTATTCAGACGATCCTTGAAATGGCTGAACTGAAACAGGAAGGTTCACTGAAGGCACTGATCGTTACAGGATGTATGGCACAGCGCTATCAGCAGGAGATTATCGATGAGATCCCGGAAGTGGATGCAGTTCTCGGAACATCATCCTATGACAGGATTGCAGAGGCAATCGATGAGATACTCGGTGGACAGTCCCGGATTTATATGGAAGATATCGACAGACTTCCAAAAGTAGATACAAAGAGGCTTGTGACTACCGGCGGTCATTTTGCGTATCTGAAGATCGCGGAAGGATGTGATAAACACTGTACGTACTGTATTATTCCGAGACTCCGCGGAAATTATCGGAGTGTGCCGATGGAACAGCTCGTTGAGGAGGCAGGATATCTTGCTGATCAGGGAGTGAAAGAACTGATTCTTGTTGCACAGGAGACAACCGTATACGGAAAAGATATCTACGGAGAAAAAAGCCTTCATAAGCTATTGAGGGAACTCTGTAAAATAGAAGGCCTCAGATGGATTCGGATCCTTTACTGTTACCCGGAGGAAATCGATGATGACCTGATTCGGGTGATGAAGGAAGAACCGAAGATCTGTCATTACCTTGATCTCCCGATTCAGCATGGATGTGACCGTATCCTGAAGCGTATGGGACGGAGAACATCGAAAGAACAGCTGATGGGGATCGTTGAGAAACTTCGTGAAGAGATTCCTGATATCTCACTTCGTACGACTCTGATCACAGGATTTCCGGGAGAGACTCAGGAAGAACATGAGGAACTGATGGAGTTCGTTGATCAGATGGAGTTTGACAGACTCGGAGTGTTTACGTATTCACCGGAGGAAGACACGCCGGCAGCCGAGATGCCGGATCAGGTACCGGAAGAAGTCAAAGAGGACAGACGGGCTGAGCTCATGGAACTGCAGCAGGAGATCGTATTTGATCTTGCCGAAGATATGATTGGCAGAGAGCTTGATGTTATGATAGAAGGTAAGGTTGCATACGAGAGTGTCTATGTAGGAAGAACCTACAAGGATGCGCCGAATGTGGACGGACTTATTTTTATTAACTCAGAAGAAGAACTGATGTCGGGAGATTTTGTGAGAGCAAAAGTGACCGGATCATCAGAATATGATTTGATAGGAGAGATAATACAATGAATTTACCAAATAAATTAACAGTACTTCGTATGGCAATGGTTCCTTTTTTTGTGTTGTTTATGCTTACAACACTTGGCGGTGCCGCAAATAAATGGATCGCTTTGATCTTATTCTGCGTAGCAAGTCTCACAGATATGCTGGATGGAAAGATTGCAAGAAAATATAATCTTGTGACAAATTTCGGAAAATTTATGGACCCTCTTGCAGACAAACTGCTTGTCTGTTCAGCAATGATCTGTCTGATTCCATCCGGTAAGCTTTCAGCATGGTTTGTAATTATTATCATTGCACGTGAGTTTATCATCAGTGGATTCCGTCTTGTAGCGTCAGACAGCGGAATCGTGATCGCAGCAAACTACTGGGGCAAGTTTAAAACCGTATCGCAGATGGTTATGATCATTCTCATGATCATGAATCTCGGCGGAGTGTTCGGAATGCTTGAGATTCTTTTTATGTGGGTATCACTTGCACTTACTGTAATCTCACTTGTTGATTATGTATGGACAAACAGACAGGTGCTTACAAAGGGTGGCATGTAAGATGTCAGAAAACATCCATATTAGAAATGAAAAAGAAATAAGCCTTGAAGAAGCGGTTGTGTCACTTTTGAAAGAAAAGAATCTGACAGTGACAACAGCAGAGTCCTGTACGGCAGGACTTGTAGCTGCACGCATTATGAATGTGGCAGGTGCTTCGTATGTATACAGTGAAGGATATATTACATATTCAGACGATGCAAAGAGGAAGCTTCTTGGTGTGCGAAAAGAAACACTTGAAAAATATACTGCAGTGAGTGAAGAGACTGCCCTTGAGATGGCTGCAGGTGCAGCAAAGTCGGCAGGCGCGGATGCGGCGATTTCTGTGACAGGTATCGCCGGCCCCGGCGGCGGAACGGAGGAGAAACCGGTAGGCCTGATCTACATCGGATGTTTCCTGAGGGGAGAAATGACGGTAAAAGAATGTCATTTTGAAGGTGACCGCATGGAAAACAGAACTGCGGCAGCAGGAGAGGCTTTGCAGTTATTAAAACAGCAACTGATGACAGAATGATAATTGTTTGTCCTGTACAAGATTCGCAAATTTATCGCACTAAAGTGGGTTAAAATTCTGTCGAAGTGGGTTGAAATGGATTGACGAATATACAAAATTATGAGAAAATGAATTAACGTTTGGTGTTTGTTTATCAGACCATACAATAATAGTCATGCACAAGTTGAAAGGAGTTTTAACATGATTTATTCAAAGGAAGTACAGTTGATGTGTCCTGTTGCTAAGGGCGCAAAACATGAACCTGCTCCAATTCCAGAAGAAGGTAAATGGGTTCACTCTAAGAAAATCGAAGACATTTCCGGTTTCACACATGGTATTGGCTGGTGTGCACCTCAGCAGGGCGCATGTAAGTTAACTTTGAACGTAAAAGAGGGTATCATTGAGGAAGCACTCATTGAGACGATCGGATGTTCAGGTATGACACATTCAGCCGCTATGGCAGCGGAGATTCTTCAGGGTAAGACAATCCTTGAGGCGCTTAACACTGACCTTGTTTGTGATGCTATCAATACAGCAATGAGAGAACTCTTCCTTCAGATCGTATACGGAAGAACTCAGAGTGCATTCTCTGATGATGGACTCGTAATCGGCGCTGGTCTGGAAGACCTTGGAAAAGGACTCCGTTCTCAGGTAGGAACAATGTATGCTACAAACGCAAAAGGTGTTCGTTATCTTGAAATGGCAGAAGGTTATGTAACAGGTATCGCTCTTGACGAGAATAATGAAGTGATCGGATACAAATTCGTAAGTCTTGGAAAGATGACAGACTTCATTAAGAAGGGTGACGATCCTAACACAGCATGGGAGAAAGCAGCTGGTTCTTACGGACGTGTAACACCAGAGCAGGGTGCTGTTAAGATTATCGACCCACGTGTAGAGTAAGAAAGAGAGGAGCGAATAGAAATGGCTTTATTTGAATCATATGAGAGAAGAATTGACCAGATCAACGCTGTTCTGAACAGCTACGGAATCAGCTCTATCGAAGAGGCTGAGAAGATCACAAAAGACGCTGGTCTTGATGTTTACAATCAGATTAAAGGCATTCAGCCAATCTGTTTTGAAAATGCATGCTGGGCTTATACTGTAGGTGCAGCGATCGCAATTAAAAAAGGATGCAGAAAAGCTGCTGATGCTGCAGCAGCAATCGGTGAAGGACTTCAGTCTTTCTGTATTCCGGGATCTGTTGCAGACCACAGAAAAGTAGGTCTTGGACATGGTAACCTTGGAAAAATGCTTCTTGAAGAAGAAACAGAATGTTTTGCGTTCCTTGCAGGACATGAATCATTTGCAGCTGCTGAAGGTGCGATCGGTATCGCTGAAAAAGCTAACAAAGTTCGTAAGAAACCACTTCGCGTTATCCTGAACGGACTTGGAAAAGACGCAGCTCAGATCATTTCACGTATCAACGGATTTACATATGTTGAGACAAAATTTGACTATTCAAAGAATGAAGTAAACGTAGTATACGAGCATGCATACTCAGACGGACTTCGTGCTACAGTTAAATGTTACGGTGCTGATGATGTTCAGGAAGGTGTTGCAATCATGCACATGGAAAATGTTGGCGTATCTATCACAGGTAACTCAACAAACCCAACACGTTTCCAGCATCCGGTAGCAGGTACATACAAAAAAGAATGTATCGAGCAGGGTAAAAAATACTTCTCAGTAGCATCAGGCGGTGGTACAGGACGTACACTTCACCCAGATAACATGGCTGCAGGTCCAGCTTCATACGGTATGACAGATACTCTCGGACGTATGCACTCAGATGCACAGTTCGCAGGTTCTTCATCAGTTCCAGCCCATGTTGAGATGATGGGCTTAATCGGTGCAGGAAATAACCCAATGGTTGGTATGACTGTTGCTGTTGCAGTTTCTATTGAAGAAGCAGCTAACGCAG
>JAUNDE010000066.1 GCA_030526265.1 Eubacteriales bacterium
GATTTTTATTTTAAAAACTTGTCTGACATCCTTATTTTTCGCTACTTTTTTACATATTTTTCTACTCAAAACGTCGCTTTCGTTCGATTTCTTTTATGATATAAATCCTGTTTTCGCTGATATGTGCTATCATCGCACTTCTTGCTCCGTTCGCATCTCCCCTTATTATAGCTTCGACAATCTGTTCATGAAAACTCACCGTTGTCTCTGTCAGGCGTTTACTCGTCATCTCCACTGTCAGTCCTACTGACTGCTGAATAATCGGCACAAGCTTCGCTATGATCCGATTCTTTGTCGCCTCTGCAATCAGCTGATGAAATCGCGCATCCTCTTCATGATGATTCAATCCCTGTCTGATCATTCCGATCACTTTGCGGTTCTGTCTGGATATCTCCGCAATCTCGTTTTTATCCGCATGACTTGCTGCCAGTGCTGCACTTTCAGGCTCCAATATCATACGTACATCCAGAAGTTCTAATGCCATCTCTTCATCCTTTCCCATCAGGGAAATTCCAAGTGGGTCTACCGCTACACCTTCATTTTGCGAAATAAAGGTTCCGGCTCCTCTTTTTATCGTCAGTATATTTCTTGTTTCGAGGCTTTTTACTGCTTCTCTGACCGTACTTCTTCCAACATTTAGTTTTTTTGCCAGTTCATATTCATTCTCCAGACGGTCTCCCGGCTTCATATGATTGGTTCGGATCATCTCAATAATATCTTCTGCCGCTGCCTGTGCCAGGGGCATTCCATTTTTTTGTTTCATCACAGCACCTCCCGGTCATGCCATTTATACTTCTGTTTCCAATGGTGAATATATCCACTCCTGTGCATTATCCTGAATCAGTTTCTCGATATGTTGCTTTGCCTTTTTCAGTTCTTCCATTGCTTTTTTTTCAAATTCTTCTGAATAGTAAAACACCGGAACAGCCACACTCATTCCTGCAATTACATTTTCTTTGTATTTTACAGGAACTGCAATACACTGCACATCTCTATTCGATTCCTCTTTTTCAAATGAATACCCTGATTTCCGCGTCTCTTCCATCTGTGAAAAAAGTGTATCAAAATCATCAATCGTATGTTCTGTCAATTTATATAGCCCTTCCGAATATATTGTTTTAATGTCTTTTTCTGTCTTTCCACTAAGCAGGGCTTTTCCAATACCTGTTGCATATGCCGGATATTTGTATCCTCTTTTTGCCTGGATTGTGATAGTGGTCGGTACTCTTTCTTCCAAAAGATATAAAACCTCACCACCGGATAATACCGAAAAATATACTGTCTGATTAACCGCAGATGACAAATTCTTCAATACATAATCTATTTCCTGTAACAGATCTGAATTCTTCGTATATGAAGAACCTGCAAAATATGCTGCCTGTCCGATTGTATAATTCCCATTACCATTCATTCTGATAAAATTCATTGCCTGCATGGTCTTTAAGATTGGATGAAGACTTCCCTTTGGAATCTCCAATTTTTGTGCCAGACCGGTCAGTGACATTCCTTCCGAAGTTGCAGATAAAAGCTCAAATATTTTCAAAACCCGATAGGTCGACCGGTGCATTTTCTCTTCTTGCATAATAGCTTCCTCTCTTTCATTTACACTCATTTTATCATATCCAAAATGAATGTTCTATACAATATTACCAAATTCAGACAACTTTTTTTGTTATCAATTGAGAATTGTCACCATTCTTTTCTACTGTTATAGTTCCTATATAGGAACTCGTTATTATTTACAAATATTTGAGGTGTTATAAATGAATTATGTATCTATCTTAACTCAACTGTTAGAAAATAAGATTATCGCCATCTTACGCTTATATTCTCCTCAAAAAGCGCAAAAAGGAATTGAAGCATTAAAAAAAGGCGGTATCAAGGCAATTGAAGTGACCCTGAATACACCCGGGGCACTTCAGGTTATTTCTCACTATCAGAATGTATCTGATCTGTTGATTGGAGCCGGCACTGTACTTGACGAAGTATCCTGTCTAAATGCAATCCAGCATGGCGCACAGTATATTGTTACTCCTACACTCAATGAAGGCGTTATAAAATGTGCCAATCGTTACCAAAAACCGGTCATCTGTGGCTGTATGACTCCGACAGAAATCATTACTGCTTTAGAACTTGGAGTAAATATGATCAAACTATTCCCGGCTTCTATCCTTGGCCTGGATTCTATAAAAGCCATAAAAGCTCCGATTCCGCAGGCGCTTATAGGCCCAACCGGAGGAGTGAATCTTGAAAATATAACTGTATGGCAAAAATCCGGTGCAGACTTTTACGGCATTGCCGGAGAGTTTTCTAAATTAGCCAATGAAGAAAAATACAGTGAATTAACGAAAATCGCACATAGATACTGTACTGCCATTTCACATTAAATATTCATCCGTTCATTTAAGTATAATAGCAATATACTCATACTCATTATCAAGGAGGGTCAATCATGAATTATATAATAACTGTAGATGGTGGAACAAGTAATACCAGAACTTATCTTTGGACTGCCAGTGGTCAAGTCCTTACACAACGCTCACAAGCAATCGGTGCCAAAATGTCTGCGATAAATGGCAGCAACCAAGTGTGGAAAACAACAATTCACAATATGATTGAAAGCATGCTTACTGAATGTGCAGTTTCCGATAATGATATTCAAGGAATCTATATGTCCGGAATGCTGACCAGCGACCTTGGCATCCTTGAAGTGCCACATCTTACTGCCCCTGTTTGCATGAAAAATTACCAGGAGCATCTGATCCGTGTACATCTGCCGGAAGTATTCTCAAAAGAGATTGTTCTGATTCCCGGTATAAAAAATACACTTTCCAGTTCTGAATCTCTAGATTCTCTGCGCAAATTTGACATTATGCGAGGCGAAGAAACAGAAACTTATGCTTTGATCGAACAGTATGGCACCGGTCAGAATACTATCTATATTCTGCCTGGGTCTCATAATAAGTATGTTTTTGTAAACAAAAACTCTACAATACTAGCTACAAGCACCACACTCTCCGGAGAATTATTAAATTCAATTATCAATGACACGATTGTAGCCAGTTCTGTTGATCATGGATTTCCGACAATGGAACACTACAATCTGGAAATGATACAGTATGGCTGTGAAATGCATCGCAAAGAAGGAATTGGACGTGCACTCTTCCTCACACGACTTTTTGATCGGTTTGGTAAGCAGTCAAAATATAATCTGCAGAACTATGTTCTCGGAGTTGTATTGGAAAGTGATCTCTCTGCCCTTCATAATGCAGCATTTTTTGAAGATACCATGAATGTACGTATTATCATCCATGGAAACGGTGCTTTCAGCCATGCCCTTATGATCTGTTAAAAGACGATCCTGTATTCCATAATATCGTACTGGATAACTCTGAAGAAATCCCGATTGCTGCACAGGGTGCATATCGCCTCGCAATGAAAGACCTGCAGATGCATTAAATTCTAATCTCTTCTTATTATTTTTACAGAATTTAGTAATTGCAGCATTATTTTTCATGCATATTTGCAAAAAGGGGGCTATTGCAAAAGTAAACTACCCGAGCAACAACTCCCCTAATTTTATAAAATCCATCTCGCCATCAAATACTGCGAATATCTCTATCGACCTGCACCAGTGCATCTGTCAGATATCTTCATTTTTATAACATCTTCATTTTTCCTTCTATAAATTCTGCTTCTGCATGCTTTTCATCCAGAAGCCGCATCTTTCCACACCGGTCAATCAATTCGTCAATATTTGCTTTTCCTATTGTATTATTGTATATTCACCTATCGAGAAGGAAAATGGCAGATCCTCTTCTTCCCCTTTTTTCTGAATGCCTCTTTTAGTTGTTGTATGTAGATCTCTAATTCTACCGGTTCCATCAACCAGAAGTAAAAAATATTCTCTGATACCCTGCAGATCTTCACATCCTCTTTTGTAGATTCCTGAAGAATCTGAACTCCTTTTCTAAGGATATTTTCTGTGTAAAGCATTCCGTACTTTCCTTTAAAATACTCTACATGATTGATACTAACAGACAGAAATGCATATATTTTGACATAGAAAAACACACGCATGCTAGATAGACGGTTTCACAGGCTAAATAGACACCCAAATATGATCAATTTTGATTTTTTCAGATTGATTTTGCTATTTACCATCTAAAATTTCATGTCTTAACCATTCTGTTGATCCTACGTATTGAACTGCTTTTGCTCCATATCTATTGCCTTCTTCTGCACATTCTATTACACTTCTGTCAGCCAGCAATGCACTCATGAATCCCGCTGCAAAACTATCTCCTGCCCCTGTAGTATCTATACATTCCACATCTTCTAGTGCCGGAATCCAATATTTATCCTCATCTGTCCTTACATAACAGCCACGCTTTCCACATTTAATGATTACATTTCCCACACCAGTATGTTTGATCTGTTCTGCAGCCTCTTCTACATTTCTGGTTTTTGTCAAAAGCATGGCCTCTTCGTCATTCGGGAATAAATAATCTATATATG
The DNA here is from genome assembly GCA_030526265.1 of Eubacteriales bacterium. Classification (GTDB taxonomy): domain Bacteria; phylum Bacillota; class Clostridia; order Lachnospirales; family Lachnospiraceae; genus Claveliimonas. The sequence goes on from JAUNDE010000066.1 coordinate 4,519, forward strand.
AAAAAGCATCTGCCATGTCTTTTATTGTCTCGTTTTTCTTACGTTTTGTCATATCAGCACAGACAATCTTCCCCTGTCTCTTTGCGATCCTAAATATATCCTTTAATTCAACCGGTCCGATCTCAGGAAACACAAAAATGCTTGCAAAACATACAATCTTCACACTATCCGGAAACGGCATCCGGATATACTCCTTTCTAAGACTCCTGAGTGTCCCATACGGATTCGTCAAAAAACTTCTTGATCCGTTTTCATCCACAAGCACCACATTCATACCAGTTATCTGCTCATTCCTTACACTTTCATTTCTGATGACCATACCGCATTCTCGACAGTGATTTAATATGAATTTTCCGGCTTCGTCCTCTCCAATTACTGTTTCTAATTGAACTTTATGTCCTGTCTTTGCAAGAATCGTTGCTTCATTCAGCGCATCCCCTCCTGTTGTCATATGAATATCTTCGACAGGGTAGGAACCTGTATCAAACACCTTGGTATTCACCGGTCTGGCCAGTATATCTATGATTGCCGCTCCTATAATCAGGATTTCTGGATTCTGCATATTTTTCCTTCTCCTATTAATTGTCTTATGGTTAAATCTTTTTTTATTAATATCATAACATAATTTCTCGGGGCATAAAATAAAAAAACAGGTAAGAATGTTTCCATTCTTACCTGCATTTTTATATTTGAGTTAATATTCTGATAACAGATTATGATTACTCGATGATTGTAGCTACACGTCCAGATCCTACTGTACGTCCACCTTCACGAATAGCGAATGTTAATCCCTGATCCATAGCGATTGGGTGAATTAATTCGATAGTCATTTCTACGTTATCGCCAGGCATGCACATTTCTGTACCTTCTGGTAATTCGATAACACCTGTGATATCAGTTGTTCTGAAGTAGAACTGAGGTCTGTAGTTGTTGAAGAAAGGAGTATGACGTCCACCTTCATCTTTTGTTAATACGTAAACCTGTGCTGTAAATTTTGTGTGGCATGTGATAGAACCTGGAGCACATAAAACCTGTCCTCTTTCGATTTCTTCTCTTTTGATACCACGTAATAAAGCACCAATGTTGTCACCAGCCTGACCTTCGTCAAGAAGTTTACGGAACATTTCGATACCTGTTACAGTTGTTTTCTGAGTTTTTTCTTTGATACCAACGATTTCTACTTCTTCGTTTAAGTGGATAACACCGCTTTCTACTCTACCTGTAGCAACAGTACCACGACCTGTGATTGTGAATACGTCTTCTACTGGCATTAAGAATGGTTTATCTGTAGCACGCTGTGGGTCTGGAATGTATTCATCAACAGCGTCCATTAATTCCATGATCTTGTCGCCCCATTCGCTGTTAGGATCTTCTAATGCTTTTAAAGCAGATCCCTGGATGATTGGACAATCATTGAAACCATATTCTTCTAACTGTTCTGTGATTTCCATTTCTACTAATTCAAGTAATTCTTCATCGTCTACCATATCACATTTGTTCATGAATACTACGATGTAAGGTACACCTACCTGACGAGATAATAAGATGTGTTCTTTTGTCTGAGCCATAACACCGTCTGTAGCAGCTACAACTAAGATAGCACCGTCCATCTGAGCAGCACCTGTGATCATGTTCTTAACGTAGTCAGCATGACCTGGGC
>JAUNDE010000067.1:0-1148 GCA_030526265.1 Eubacteriales bacterium
TCTTCACATCCGTCTTTTCATGACAGATGGGGCATGGAAGCCAGTAGGGTTTCTGCTGTTCTGTTTTCATGAAATACCTCCTGAAAGATTCACAATATGGATTTGTCCTGTTTTCTCACGGCGCTGCGCGTATTCCAGGATACTTCTGGAATTGCTGGCTGGGTGGCACACATAAGCAATCAGCCAGTCAACATTTTCAACCATTTTTCTGTTTGCTCTGACAATAGCATATCTTCTCGGAACGGTTTCCATACCCTCCGGATAATAGGTTACGTCAAAACCATCCGGAACTGGAACAGGCCGCTCGGCTGGATGATATGGTAGCACCAGCATCAGCAAAATGAACGGGTAGCTTCTCTTTAACCGTTTGACAGTCATTGCGGCAAGGCGGTCAAAATTTCCATAGCCGCCAACATAGAAGTATCCGACGTTCTCCTTAACAATAAGCCTTTCCACTGTCTGCGTCAATTGTGCAAATACTTCTTCCGGAGCATCTGCGTGTCCAATAAAGAAACAACTGTTCATCCATACTCACGCTCCGATTTGCAGAAATGTTGGTTGTCAGCCACCAGTTTATAACAGTATAACATTTATAAACCATTACCACAATCCTGATACAGCCTGTCAACCCACATTTTTTGCTGCCTTATGGGTTACAATATACCCAAGGCGGTGATAGTATGGATGAAAAAGATTTTTCCTTGCGTCTAGCGCAGCTGCGTGAAAAGAAAGGTGTGTCTGCCAGAGATATGAGCCTTTCTATGGGGCAGAATCCTGGATATATCAACAACATAGAATCCGGGAAATCTATGCCTTCGCTGTCGGGCATCTTTTACATCTGCGATTATTTGGGTATTACGCCCAGCGAATTCTTTGATATGGATTCACGGAGCCCTTCAAAGCTCAACGATATTATTGCCAATCTGAAACGCCTGGATGATCGTCAGCTCGATACCATTTCCGCGCTCATCAAGGATATTGTCAAATAGTGTTATATATAGTGCACCCCCGTCTGATCCAAAATCAGACGGGGGTGATACTTTCTCAATTTCTGCAATTTCCCGGAAATCAATAGATATTTCTCCGTTTTGCCGGCAGCGACGATGCTCAATCTTGCCGGTGACGGTGCTCAATTCGTGCGGTCGAGA
>JAUNDE010000067.1:1158-4443 GCA_030526265.1 Eubacteriales bacterium
TGCTCAATCTCGGGTGGAATACTCATTTTGCAAACGCTTTGGTTATACCGGGCTTCACATAAAGTATCGATAATCGTAAAGTGTTCCCTCAAATTGAGACAGTAACCATCCGATTCGCGCAATTTCATTCGAAGATTCGATTGTACAGGGCAGTTTTGAGTACAGTCCAAAACTGTTCCAGTTCATTTTGGACAATCCAAGGATTTCCGTTGCAATCTGTGCCATATCCCCAGAACCATAATGCTTAACTACTTTTAGCGGCAGCGGAACACTCCTACCACCCTGAAAATACTTTCTGCTTGGAGATATTACAGATGGAGCAATACCATGGGTAAATAGGTACATCGTGTTATTATCAATCGGGAAACACATTCCTCTGCGAACAGGATATCCATCTACCTGGGTACAACTCTCATTTAATGCGAAGCATTTTAGACTGTCCTCATATGTTATCTCAAGAAGCTCAATATTCTTAACCCCTGCAGATGACAGGCTTTCCACCAATCCTTTGACTTCCTCTTTTCGGAATGGGGTACGTTTGTGTATAACGACCCGCTTCGGCAATTCAGAAAAAGATTTGTAGAACAATTCTTTGATATTGAGGCCAATCCTATATGCTTCTTCTTCGGATAAATACGGATTTTTCTTCCTGTCAAACGAATAATCCTGAATTTTGGAAAGTTTATACTTCATTCCGCGTCCATCAGAAGAGTATATATGGCTGCAGCCAACAACCACATTACTTCCAGATGGCGCATTCATAACACTGTACCCAATTCCGGCAAAGGCCGTATCTGGCTGTATTCCGTTCACCACCCAAGGAGTCCGCCCGGACTTTACATACAGCGCCAAAGAAAGAGCCCACATAATTTGGCAATGCAGATCGCTCTCAATCGTTTTTTCTCGAACAAATTGTGTTGCTACCTGTTTTTGCGCAGCGTAAGCTTTAATGTAATCATGTAAATCATAGTTTACCGTTCCATCGGTATATGATGTGAATACTTCGTACTCCTTGGGAATGTAAATCAGTATAACATCAATAGAGTTTGCGCTAAGCTGGTTAATTTTTCTAATTATTGAATCACCAAACTCAACAGCGGCTTTATGAACATTCCATTCCCTTGAAGCGGTAATTTGCTTCCACTTGCTGCTGTTAGGATCTGGTAAATCAAGACCTGTCTTGAAGGCCTGATAGAAACCTGGGAAGGAAATTAGATAATCAGTATTGTGCTTCGCTTGCGACTGGTGATTCAAACCGGAAATGAACTGAGCAAACTTTTGGTTATGCTCATCTGGACAAACAACCCCTACCGAGATTGCAGAATGTAATACGCCGTTATTCATGGCATAATCTACAGGGGCATTCAAAATCAACCCGCGCATTGGATGGAAATCTTCAGCCACACCGCGCATAGATGTGCCGCAGAATCGAAGTGTTGGATCTCGATATTCTGTTCCAGAAAAAATAATCCGTTTGGGCGAAATGGTATCGGGCAATTGTATCGAAGCTTGTTTTCCGAAGTTCACGCCAACCAACGCGCTGCAATTTACAACCGAAAATGTAGAGTTCGTTGTACTCCCTAAAGGATAATTGGCTGAAAACCTTTTGTTGCCGATTACTTTTCTGACCCATTTTCTAATGTACTCATTTGCGTTTTGGTTTGGCCGACCATTATTGACTTTCGCATTGAACCAGTCCGAAAATTGCTTTTTTTCTTCCCGGGTTAGTACTGCGTCATCAGCGTACATGAAACTCGGAACAAGTGTGAGATAACTGTATTTATTATCAAATAACAACGCAAGCCGAACTGCAGAATATGCTGTAACAGTTTTGGCTCCAATACGGTACTTCAACACTTCTTTTGTATCCCAGATTTTGTCCTTTGAATGTCCCAGACCATGGCTTGCGGCAAGAATGTGAACAAGTGTTTTGAGCAACAACTCCCGAAATGTACCATTTCCAGTGATTGTATCTCTGCTTAACGGGCACAATTCAATATTGGTTTTTAGCTTGCCTTTGCATACTTCCTCGATGACGGATTTCGACCCCCACGCATACACAAGATTCTTGTAGGGCACAGCCATAACATCATCTCTACCCAGCATTTTGCAAAAATCCCACTGTTTTTCACCAGGAGCAAGCAAAACCTCAAACTGGTAGCACTGATTTGGGAAGGCAATTGGGAAGGCGTTGGTACTCACTACTTTATTTATAATGGCGTTAGGTTGTAGAAATCCACTATGCTGTGGCTCAAGCGTAATGGATAGCTTCTTTTTAACATCATCCACCTTTCCCAAAAACTCTCTATTCTCGCTCATACAGTGGCGGGCTATGGCGTACAACGTGCTATCAAAGCCTTCTGTCGGGACATAGAAAGCGGCCCTTCCATTTTTGTTCGCCAACTCAATCAATGTTTTCACTTTCGGAGAAACATTCGTTCCGTAACCGCACCAGAAAAGTTTGCCTGCGCCCTTCGTCGAATAAACTTGCTGCAAAGCATCCATAAGCGACCGATCTCTTCCACTGTACCCTATAACAATCAAATCTCGGTTGGTCAGTTCATGCAGCAAGGCCTTTACCAGTTCACCATCTTGTGAGTCGAGTTCCCGCTCCGTGTTTTTTAATGCCCCATATTTGTAGTCACCGTGTAAAGCGATACACAAGAGTTCTTTATCTACATCGCCGCGATATATTCTATCCGATGTCTCTGTGGTAATTTCAACTGGAACAAGTGGGCTGTATTGGTGTGCACATTTTAGTGTTAATCCATCAAAGTTTGTTGTCCAAACGCTTTTTATTATGTTTTCTAACGCAAGCAAAGAGATTAGATGGTATCCCAAGCTGGGATTATGGTTTGCCACCAGGTGCTGAAAATATTTCCGGCGGTCATCCGCTATGGGGTATGCTTTTTCTGCAAAATACGAGTACTCATCTGCGCTATTCTCAGCCGGGTATATATTTTGTGCATCGATCCACCTCTGAATGACCCGGCGTACACCTTCAGACTTGGAATTATCAAAGTTTCCTATTACACCTGGGTTCTTCGATAAATAGATTTCACGTTTCCAATCCCAAATGCAATCTGCCGCCGATGGGATTCCCGACTCAATAGATGCACCCGCACCGAGTAGCAAAGAATGGGGAGTGTCTATATTCTGTTTTATTGACCTTAAAAACTCGTCAAATTGAAGTGTCTGCATATCCATACCTCTATTCTTCGCACAAAAAAAGCCTTACATCCTATTGTCAGCAGCAGCCCCTACTGCGGTTGCAAAATGATACCC
>JAUNDE010000067.1:4453-6017 GCA_030526265.1 Eubacteriales bacterium
CCGACCTTTTCGGCAAGAACATCCGCTGTCCAGCCCCTATACTGCCTAGCCTCGCGGATTCTCTGTCCAGTGAGTGTGAAATCAATATCCATTGAATACAGCCCCCAATCTATCTGATACTATGTAACAGAGTATAGAGGGACTTTGCATTGAATAAAATGAGGAGTTAGATACTTTCTGGTATTAAATGGATACGACCTTTCGTGTTATTCAGATTTCCTCAAGGCTTTGTAAAGTTCCTGTGCCATTGCTTCCTGTACTTTCTGATAGAAGTCGGGATCGTTGAACAGCTTTGCAAAGGAGTCATTGTTATCCAGGAAGCACTGGGTTACGATATCGCGGAATTTATCCGGGAACAAAGACCGAACAAACATTTCTGTGCTGTTATCCTTGGCATATTTTTTGAATTTCTTGACCTCGGAATCCTTCATAAACATCTGGTAGATGCCCTCAATGATGACCCGGTCGGAATCCGTGAAGTTGCCGCTGAAACGCTCGTTTACCTTGTCGATGATGCTCTGGAGGGTATCCTTCTTCTTATTCGGAACCTTCGGAGCGTTGCTGCCTCCGGGAACAAATACGGGAGGCTTTTCATCCAGAACAATGGCACCTTTGAATGTTTCTGTGAGGGAAGCATATTCCAGCTTGATCTTGTCCTCGATATCAACAAATTCTCCGCCGCCGTCTCTGGGCAGCAGCCGGATCAGATGCAGAGTGTATTGATACTCATGAAACAAATCCCGATCGTGCAGGCGAACCAATTGCGTTACAAAGGAATATGCCCGATTGAACTTGCGCACATAGTCCCGAACGGTATAGCGGTCATCCTCGTTCAAATCCATGTATCGAGCAATGACAGGGCGGAACATACCAGCCAGTCTGCCCAGGGCAGCGGCATCCTGTTCTTTTCCCGCCTGAGACGCCATGAAGCGATTGAAGGTTTCCACATCGTCGAAATTATACAGCATGAAATCCCGAATCTTATTGCGGAGATCATAGACTCGGTTCACATCCGTGCTGCCCTCGAGGGTGGTGGTCTCGTAGTACGGCAGGAACGCAGCCTTGATATCCTCCTCGGTGTTTTCAAAATCCAGAACAAAGGTGCTGTTCTTCCCCAATGTGGTTCTGTTGAGCCGCGACAGGGTTTGAACCGCCGTCACATCCCGGAGCTTCTTGTCCACATACATGGTGTGAAGCAACGGTTCATCAAAGCCGGTCTGATACTTATTCGCCACCACCAGAATGTTGTATTGGCTGCTGTGGAAGGCTTTCCGGAACTTCTTGTCGGTGGTGATGTACTTGCCGTTCTCATCCAGATTCATGGTAGCTTCCGTGAAGGGCTTCTCGCTGGGATAGTCCTCCAGCGTCACCTCGCCGGAGAAGGCGACCATCACATCCGTACCGGCGCATTCCTGCGCATGATCTGCGATATAGCGCTTGATGGCGAGATAATATCGCACTGCATTTGCCCGGCTGTCGGCTACCACCATTGCCTTGCCCTTGCCGCCGATCTGATAGCGGCAGTTATCCAGAAAGTTGGTCATAATCATCTCGGTTTTCTGGG
>JAUNDE010000068.1 GCA_030526265.1 Eubacteriales bacterium
GTAGAAGCTGAGCCTGAGAAGATTGATTTTTCCAAGGTAAAGATTGAACCTTTATTTGAGGACTCTGTTGATTTTGAAACATTCTCCAAGTCCGACTTCCGTGCAGTAAAGGTTAAAGATTGCGTCGCAGTACCGAAGTCTAAGAAGTTGTTACAGTTCACTCTTGATGACGGAACAGGCACGGACAGAACCATTTTAAGCGGTATTCACGCTTATTATGAGCCGGAAGAACTGATTGGAAAGACCTGCATTGCTATTACAAATCTTCCTCCGAGACCGATGATGGGCATTGACTCTTGCGGTATGCTTATCAGTGCGGTTCACGAAGAAGAAGGAGAAGAAAAGCTCCATCTGCTGATGGTAGATGACCACATTCCGGCAGGCGCAAAGCTGTACTAAAATTAAATATAAAATGTCTAAAACCATGATGTCAGACCGCATTTGACAACAATTTGACAACAAAATTTGGGATAATGATGAATCGTTATGAAGCATGACGAATTTCAGGTGAAAGGACACAGGTTTGGTAATGAAGCAAGAGCACTTCTTAGAGTTAATCTAAGAGGTGCTTTTTTTCGTCCTTAGAAAGTTATATCCCGGCAGTCAGCTTCTGTAAAACAGTAAATCTGATTTTGGAGGAAAATATCATGGCTAAAAGTTATAAATCAATTACAAGTATGAAGGAAGTACCAGAGCAGCTTAGAAAATCACGCCGACAGTATCTGCGCTATCAACAGGCAGAAATCATTTACAGTATCTCCCATAAGAAACTTTTGGAGCTTGCCAGTGATGCAGGTGCAATTTACAGAATAGATGGAACGGTACTGATTAACAAAGATATTTTTGATACTTATCTGGAACGATTCCATGAACCGGCGACAGGAAAAGACAGGGAGGAAATGGCAGATGAACGGTAATGTATGGATGTTCTCAGATGAGATTGACGACGAAGATCTGGAATTTATGAGACATGACTATGTGACCTACAACATGGCATGTGAATATTACGGACTGGGAATTAAACCTGTTGTCCGTATGGCACATGAAGCCGGGGCAGTATACAAGATTGGGAAGAAAGTACTGATTCGTAGAAGTATATTCGAAACGTATTTGCGAGAGCAGAGGAAGGCTTGAGAGAGGAGAAGAACATGAGTGAACAGAGAAAAATAATACATGATGATAACAATGGATTGGATTATATGCTGGTGGGAGATTATTACATACCGATGTTAACCTTGCCGGAGGAAAACAGACCGATTGGTTACTGGGGAATGCTTCGGAAAGAATATCTGAAAAAACATAAATCGGGGATGTATTCTTATCTTCTGTTGACCGGAAAACTGGACAGCTATCTGGCAGATCTTAACGAACAGGCACAGGAACGGTATGAGCTGATTGACGCACAAATGAGAAGTGCTGAAGGCGTAACAGAGAAATTAAAAGCACAGAATCCTATGGAGTGGGTGCGACAGTGTAATAACATCAGAAATCGTGTGCAGGAAATTGTGTTGAGTGAATTGGTATATGTATAGGAGGAGCGTATGAGATATAGGATTGAATATGCAGATGGAAGATGCTGCAACTTTGCAAACAGCAGAAAAGATTTACTGGATTGGTTGAAACTGCTGAAAGATGAAAAGATTGTAGATATTCGTAAGATTTACAAAAGCGGTGTAACAGATTCAGTTCTGGATAGTTACCGAAGATATTTAAAACAGTGAAAGGGGTAGGCAGTCATGGTAGTTGTAAAAATTATTATAAGGATTTTGTTATTGCCAGTGCGGATATGCCTGACGTTGATACAACTGATGCTTATGTTCAGCACATGGCTGTCTGCAACTGTATTTCATGTCCTGTCGGGAATCATCTGCATCACAGCGGTCTTAAGTTATGGATTCGGGCAGGAAACAGGCACAGAAGCGGTCAGAATGCTTTTGGTAGGTTTTATATTTTATATCTTGCCTGTACTTTCTGGCTGGGCGGTGATGTGGCTGGAAACAATCAAAATCAGATTGATGGGAGATTAAAAAGATGGAGTTAACGGAAAATATGGAAGAGTTTCTGAATGATCTGATCGGAAAAAGAATGGAACAGGTTTATCAGGAAAAAGATGGAGAGCGGTATGATCCGTTCAATGAAGAACTGGAACTGAAAGTGCAAAAGGTAATTCGGAAGTTACCGCCAAAACAGGGAAAAGTCATTTTTGACTATATGACAGAAACCTCGAATAATAACAGTGACCTGAATGAGTTCTATTACCGTATGGGATTGAGAGATGGGCTAAAGTTGAGAGAAGCTATCCAAACTATGCTGAACACATTGATGGAGTAGGGGACCGGAGAAAGGAATGGGATTCACAAATGAAAATGACAAAAGAGATTGAAGAATTTATCAATCTGACCATAACGGAACATATGGGAAAATCATATGCAGATTGGAAGCTGAGCCAGTCATCTGTGACAGAACCAGATGAAATTGAGGAAGCATATAAGAAAGTGATTGAGAAACTTCCGACAGAGCAAGAAGAAGTTATTACAAAATATTGTGATGCGATATTTAACAGTGGGGCAGAAACAGAGGAATTTTTTTACCGGTTAGGACTGAGAGATGGATTAAAATTACGAAAAGTAATAAAAAGCATATTGAAATCTTTTTCATAGGTGAAGAGTAATTTGAAGAGGCATTGACTGTAATAATGGTTGATGCTTCTTTTTTTCGTTTGGATTCCCAATATATCGATTATTGGAAGATAATGGGATTTGTGGTAATATAAAGTAAAAGATGGTGAGCATTTTGCAGGAAATAGTATGACTGAGTAATCAAAGAAGTTTGAGCTCATCGTAATAAAAAATAAGAGTGGGGGAATAGCAATCTATTCCTGGTAAATTCTATACGAAAGATGGAAACTGATAATGGCGAATGAAAGTTTAGGAAAAGCAAAATCAAGAAAAAATGATGAATTTTATACTGTCTATGATTATATTCAGAAAGAAATGAATGCTTATTTGGAATATGATCCCAATGTATTTCGTGGAAAGACAATTCTGTTGCCTTGTGATGATCCAGAATGGAGTAATTTTACAAAATATTTTGCTCAAAATTTTGAAACGTTAGGCATAAAAAAACTGATTAGTACAAGTTATGCTACTGATCGCAAAAAGCAGCAGTATGAGCAATATCATCAAATGACTTTATTTGAATTAAATTTTCCACAATATGATGAAGAAAAATCACATTCACATGGAAAAATATTTACTTTGACAAGGGACATTAATAAGTCTGGAGTTATAGATATAGATGATTTAGAATGGCAATATCTTGAAGGCGATGGAGATTTCCGAAGTGATGAGGTATGTGCATTGCGTGATGAAGCAGATATAATTGTGACGAATCCACCATTCTCATTGTTTAGGGAATTTGTTGCTTGGGTTATGGAAGCAGGAAAGAAAATTGTGGTTATTGGCAATCAAAATGCAATAACATACAAAGAAATTTTTCCATTGCTTAAAGAGAACAAGCTGTGGATAGGTGCAACTAATAATGGTCAAGATATGGTATTTGAAGTACCAGAGGGTGCCGTTGTTGCGCCAAAAGATAAAGAAAAGGCTGAAAAATTAGGTTATAAGGGAAACTATACACGATTAGGAAATGCTTGTTGGTTTACTAATATTGATCACGGCAGACGTCATCAACCGCTATCTCTTATGACTATGGCAGATAATTTGAAATATAGCAAACATAAGCAAATTCGTGAGCAGGGTTACTTGAAATATGATAATTATGATGCTATTGAAGTGCCTTTTGTCGATGCTATCCCAAGTGATTATGCCGAAGATATGGGTGTCCCAATAACTTATCTTCAACGGCACAATCCAGAACAATTTGAAGTTGTAAAGTTCCGTAAGGGAGATGATGAAAAAGATTTGACATATACTATTGATTCTAGCACAATTTTGACAGACAGACAGTCACTCCGTACTTCAGAATTATCATCAGACGAAAGATGTAACGGAGTCATGGGAGTGCCAATCACATTCATGTTCAGACATAACCCAGAACAATTTGAAATTATCGGACTTGCAGCCGGAAATATCAGAGGACTTGCCGGAATACCATCCAGAACAGGAAAAGATGGACCGTATATTGACGGAAAATTGCGTTATGGAAGAATCTTCATCAAGAGGAAGATGTAGTGGAATTATGGGTGTTCCAATAACATATCTTTTCAAACATTGTCCAGAGCAGTTTGAAATTGTAGGTATGTGTGAGAATATGGATTTGTATGGACTAAAGACAAGAGTATACACATCGGATGAGTGTCGCAACAGATATTTTGAACTGTTTGGGAAAAAGGGTACATATGATTTAAATGCAGCCGGGGTTGTAAATGGAACAAAGGTATATCAGCGGTTGCTTATCCGCAGGGTAACTAAGGAGCAAAAACAATGATTACAACATTAAGAACAGATATTACTATTGAGGAAATCTGTAAAGGATTTGTTTATAATGAATTAGAAGGTAAAGGACTTTTCGGACTTTCTGGGAAGTTAACTATTCAGCCGGAATACCAGAGAAATTATCTTTATGCAAAACAGAAGAAGGAAGAAGCTGTAATTCAGTCTGTTTTAAAAGGTTATCCGTTGGGATTAATTTATTTTAATAAGATTGGCACAGATAAATATGAAGTTCTGGATGGACAACAGCGTATTACCAGTTTGGGGAGATTTTTAACTGGGAAGTTCCCTTTGCTTGATACAAGTGGAATGCCACACTATTTTGGTGCTATGCCAGATGATCAAAAGAAGATTATTAATGAAACTAAACTGACTATTTACATCTGTGAGGGTACTGAAACTGAAATAAAAGAATGGTTTAAGACTATCAATATTGCAGGTATACCACTTAATAAGCAAGAAGTGGCAAATGCAGTTTATTCAGGACCTTTTGTTACAAAGGCGAAAGAAGAATTCAGTAATAGTCAAAATGCTAATATTCAAAAGTGGAGTGCATACATTAAAGGCGATGTATTGCGCCAAGAATATTTGCGTGTTGCCCTTGAATGGGTATGTAAAAGTGAGGCAGATGAAGATGTTGAAGCATATATGAGCCAGCACCGCCATGATACAGACATACAGGAATTGAAAACATATTTTACAAGTGTGATAGATTGGATTTCTGGTGTATTTAGTGATGTGGAAAGTGAAATGCGTGGGATTGAGTGGGGAAGATTATTTGAAACTTATCATAACCAACCATATGATCCGGTGGAAGTATCGGATAAATTGCATGAATTATATGCTGATGGTGCAGTAAAGAAACGAGCAGGAATATTTGAATATATTTTAGGAGGCTGCAAAGAACCTCGATTGCTTGAAATTCGTATATTTGAAGAAAGTACTAAAAAGGCGGTATATGCGCAACAGACAGATGAAGCCAAAAAGTGTGGAAAATCAAATTGCCCATTGTGTGCATTAGAAACAGGTAATAATTCTAAACGTATTTGGAAATTTAATGAAATGGATGCCGATCATGTAACGGCATGGAGTAAAGGTGGAGCTACAGATATTTCAAATTGTCAAATGTTATGTAAAACACACAATCGAGCAAAAGGAAATAAATAATATCAGTTTCAATAGGCATTAACTCTTAAAAAAGTTAGTGCCTTTTGTTTTGAACTTTACGATGTAACAGAGCATGTGTAGGAGTTTTGGAATCAATGTAAATATGCGATAAGCACTGACTATAACGGTTAGTGCTTCTTTTTTTTGCTTTTTTTCAAAAGCATCTGACATTGTACACTCTGCCACATGTGATTAGTGGGAAAATAAATTTTTTTAGAAAAGTACCGTCCAAATGCCTTCTGAAACTTGCTATTAGTGAGGGAATATTTCATTTATGTGAAAAAAACTTGCAAAAGGGGGTTGGTAAATACCATTTCCAACGCTTTATAGGTAGAGGAATAATTATTTTTC
>JAUNDE010000069.1 GCA_030526265.1 Eubacteriales bacterium
TCCACCTGGCTCATGGATATTGTGAAAGGCAGCTTCGGTACGCTTTCCATGGCGGATCTGAAACCCCATGAGGATGCTTTACGGCAGCTGTTCCTGACCATCACTTACCCGGCTGGGGATTCCCGGTACTTTAGTTCCAAATATGACCGCCGGACGGTGGAGGCCAACATACGAAAAGCATTCTGCGACCGCCGTGACTTTTCGACCACGGAAGAACAGATTCCACAGAAATCCAGCCTGTTGAACATTACGAATTTCACGCCCACGGTCGCCACTTCCACTCCGGCGGAATACTTTCCGGAGCAGTCCTTGGTGGAGCGGATAATCCTGGACGACAAGGGCAAGCTGAAGGTGGATGCCAAAACCAGGCAGATGATGGAGCTTGCGGAAGCCACAGGCCAGACGGATGTTCTGGAACTGCTGCGCAGGCAGAAATCTTCCCACCCCCAGAAAAATCGTTCCTTCCATTACCTGCCCTATCATACGGACAGCAGCTTTGAGCAGACTTTCCTGAAAGAGGTGCTGGCTCTGGCGGAGGTAGAAAGCCTGGATCTGGAGGTCTACTACAACGGCGACCGGGCCATGACAGAATTTAAGATCAAGTGTTATCGGCATTCCAATGGAGCATGGCACTATGTGGGTATGTATACTCCAGATTTTCTCATTATCAAGCGGAAAGATGGAGAAATCTACAAAGCCATCATTGTAGAAACCAAGGGTGCCATCTATGCCAACGATCTTGCATTCAAGGACAAGCGTGCCTTTATGGAAGGTGCATTCCTCCGGCAGAACAATGAGGCGTTTGGATATGAACGGTTTGAGTACCTGTATCTGGAAGATTCCTTCCCGGAAGCGGAGCGGATTCGACTGACACATGAGAAGATTTGCGAGTTCTTTAAGGAGGGCTGAAATATGTACGAACTGTATTCTCGTAGAATAAAGAATGCCCAAGGGGAACCAGATGTATATGAATATGATTCGTTTCCTCAGGCGTTTCGGAATCAAATGTTTTATGTACTTACTGATGTGTTTTCTTTTTTTGAAAAACAAGGAAAGTTCGGCGGCTGGGATGTGCTACATGACGGTTTTGCGCGGGAAATTGGTCTAAAAACGCTGTCACCTCATGGCGGTTCAGGAAGGCAAAAGATTGAGCACTTTATTGCAAGATCTTCTGAAAAAGATTTCTTGGACTTTTTAGATTTTTCTTTTTCATGTGTATCACGGTTAAAAAATGTCCGTGTCTATGCGCCTGATTCCGAAAAAATAGGTGTGATTTCTCATGCGTTTTATGAAATGAATTATCGTTTCAAACAGCATAATCTAGGCTATGAATTTGTCGATGATAAGTTGATCCGCAAAGATAATGAACTTTTGCACCAGGAGACGATAAAACCGGCGTTAAAGTTGTTAATCGAAACAGGTTTTGAAGGAGCGGAGCAGGAGTTCCTTGATGCCTTTGAACATAGACGCAAAGGTGAAAACAAGGATGCCATATTGGATGCGTTGAAATCATTTGAAAGCACGATGAAAGCAATCTGTGATGGTATGGGCTATTCTTATGGCCCTGCCAAAAGTACGGCAAAGGAACTTATCGCAATTCTTGAAAACAACGGATTTTTCCCGGCCTATATGAATAATCATATGACATCTTTGCGCACATCTCTGGAAAGTGGTTTGCCAACAATGCGAAATAAGAACGCTGGGCACGGACAAGGTTCATCTGTGGTTAATGTGTCAGATGAGTTTACTGAATATGCTTTGAATTTGGCTGCAACAAATATTGTATTGCTTACCAAAATCTATGCAACGAAGAAAGCCAGAGGTGCTGAAGATGCCGATTAAATATGTACCCTTTATCCCCGAACCTGTGGAGGGGCAGGCTGTATTGGGGAATTTCAACCGGATTCTACGTTACAAGGGCGCGGATGAGGTTTCTATGACCCTCCAGCGGGGGATGCCCCTGTACGAGATGGAGAGGCAGGAGACAGTGGGCGAGAACGCCGATGGCAACATGGTCATCCGGGGCGAGTGCGTCTCAGCTTGTGCATATCTGAAGGAGCAAGGCATTCAGGTGGACTTGGTCTATATTGACCCTCCCTTTGCCAGTGGCGCGGACTATGCCAAGCAGGTGTACATCCGCCGCAATCCAAAGGTAGCCGAGGCCATTGCTCAGGCGGAGCAGGAACTAAACATTGATGAGCTGAAATCCTTTGAAGAAAAGATGTACGGCGATGTCTGGGATAAAGAAAAGTACCTTAACTGGATGTATGAGAATCTTATGGCGATAAAGAGTGTCATGAGTGCAACATCATCCATTTGGGTTGAATTGGATAATCATATTGGCCATTATGTAAAAATACTTATGGATGAGATATTTGGCGAGGAGCATTTTGTGAATGAGGTTGTCTGGAAACGAACGTTCTCTCATTCCGATGTTGGACAAGGAGCTAAACATCTCGGTCGGCTCCATGATGTAATTTTCCTATACAGCATGAGCGATGAATACGTGCTGAATACGGTTTACACACCTTACTCAAAAGAATACATAGAAAACTTCTTCCGATATATCGACGAAGATGGTCGTCGATATCGCTTGGTATCAATGATTGGCACCGGTGGCGCTGCAAAAGGAAACCCATTCTATGAGTTTATGGGAGTATCTAGATATTGGCGTTACAGCCAAAAGACAATCCAAGAATTGCTGGAAAAGGGCTTAGTAGTTCAAACCAAGCCTGGTGCGGTTCCGCAAAAAAAGAATTACCTAGACGAATCTCCTGGAGTTCCATTACAGGATATTTGGGCAGATATTGCGCCTGTTCAAGGCGGATCAATTGAAAACGAAAATTATGCCACTCAAAAACCAGAGGCACTTCTTGAAAGGGTAATTAACTCTTCTTCCAATGAAGGTATGGTAGTCGCTGACTTCTTTGGCGGCAGCGGTGTCACCGCTGCGGTTGCCAACAAGCTGGGCCGTCGCTTTATCCACTGCGACATCGGCGTGAACTCCATCCAGATCACCCGGGATCGGCTGAAAGCGAACGGCGCAGAATTTGATGTGCTGGAAATCAAGGACGGTGTCCAGCTCTACCGCAACCCCGTCCAGACCATGGACAAGGTCAAGTCCCTGATCCCCGGCTTACGCGACGAGGCTTCCCTGGATTCCTTCTGGGCTGGTGCTATTTCCGACAGTAAACTGGGCACAATTCCTGTCTATGTGCCCAACCTGATGGACAGTTCCTCCAAACTGCTGGACACCGTACTCATCAATCGTGTCATTCATCAGGCGATTCCCGACCTGGATGCCTCCGTCAGGAAGGTCATCGTCTATTACATCGACATCATCAGCGAGGAAGAAATCCGTAAGTTTATTGCTGAGGACGACAGCACCACTGTGGAAATCGAACTGCGGGATCTGAAAACCGTGCTGGATGATGTGGTCATCGGTGACTATGCGGAATTCCATACCGAGCAGACCAGTGAGGGCTTCTTCTCCGGCTATACCGTTACCATTGATCGCTTTCTCAGCGACCGGGTGCTGGGCAAAATCATGGATTTCAACAACAAGGCCAGCCTGAATTCCAAGAAGTCCTTCAAGCCCATCGAAGTCAGCGAGGAAGGCCTGGAGTTGATCGAATTCCTGAGTCTGGACTGCACCGCCCGTGACGGCGAGTGGCACTCCGACAGTGAGATCAAAATTGACAAGCTGGGCTATGTCATCCGGGGCGGCGAGAAAACCAAGAAGTTCTGGGACGGCACCATCCAAAGCGATAAGCAGCCGCTGCGCCTGAAAATCCGCAACATCTGCGGCGACGAGACGGTTTGGGAGGTAGAATAGATTTGCTTAAAAAGTTCTTTCAACAACTGAATGTTGCCGTTTTGTGCGGATTATCTTGCTTTATTTTCTTTGTATTGGGGTTTATTTGGTGGATATTTGATCCCACCACTCCTGTTCCAATGTGGGTGGTATCACTGATTGTTATCGTTTGCTATCTGATATGCGTGGTTGTATTCGGTCTGTGTTCTCTTAAAAAAGAAACGACAGTATACCGCTTACCTGCAGTTAAAAGCATCAATAGAATCAAAGACAAATATGTGTTCATTGTGGAAAGAAACGATCTGTTTAACCAGGGATCTTATGCAACCATATGCTATCAGGATGATGATGATAGTTTGGAAACGGTAATTGGCCTGGGATATGTGGAGGCAATCAATTCTGCAGGTTTTTTACAAATAGCAATCGAACAGTTATCTAGCTCAGAGGCGGCAAAAAAGATCTATAAAAAGATCGATAATACGAAAACCTGCAGGAATGCGATCAAAATAAAACCCAGTATTCACAAAGAACTGTTTGAGGAGGCATTTACAAATGGCTGAAATCATCACAGGAAAAGTCATTAAAGTAATTAATGATTATAAGATTGTTATCAACAAGGGATTTGCAGATGGTGTGACTATGGGTACTCGTTTTTTAGTATTCCGTTTAGGAGAAGAACTCTTTGACCCTGATACAAATGAAAGCTTAGGCATTCTGGAATTGGTCTGTGGAGAAGGAAAACCTGAGCATATCCAAGAACACATCTCAACACTTTATACAGCAAAAACGATCGTAAAGAAAACAAAAACAGTAAAAAAATCAGGTCCATATGGAGGCCTCTTTGGAGAAACTGAGGAAATATACGATCCGGAAACAGATGAAATTCCTTTTGATGATGTCAGCAAGGATTGCCTCGTCAGACAGATTAAATAATTCCGATAGTGAGTGAAGATTTCTCAGGTAATCTTATCTGAACGCTCCGACCGCAATGCGCATCTCTATAGCGGCGATATATCGGAGACGATGTCAACACAAGAGAGTAGAGTGCGGCACACAAAAACCCCGCTCAGTTGCTGAGCGGGGTGATGTGCTTATTCAACGTGCCCTTGAAGCCAATCCAATAGCCCGGCATCATCCAACTCGCCAGAGGCTACAGATAAGATGGCGCTAATCAGATCATCATCCTCGTATGAGAGAGTGATGCTGTTGATTGCAAGGAATACCAGCATTGCATGGGTTCCAATTCTTTTGTTGCCGTCAATAAAAGGATGGTTCCGTATCAGGCCAAAGCCCAGGCGGGCAGCCTTTTCAAGCACAGTGGGATATAAATCTTTGCCTGCAAAGGTCTGCAATGGCGTATTGATTGCTGAGTCCAGGAGCCCTTCGTCACGGATGCCATCACAGCCGCCAGATTCTGCAATCAAGGCAGCATGGAGCATTAAAACCTGGCGTTTGGACAACACTCTCATTTGGCAAGTTCCTCATAAACATGCTTATTGCGCTGCATCAGCTTGCTGGATGCTGCGAGGACATCATCGTCCGATGTGGCCTGCATGGAATCGGCCTGATTGAATTCATAGATGATATAGCGTGGAGCGTTATTTTTCATGATAACAGCTGAGCCGTATTGGTCAACAAGCCGCGCCACCTTGGAAAAGTTCTGGTTGGCAAGGGAAATGGGAACAATGGTGTTTGTGTCGATGTTCATACAATAAGCCTCCTTTCACCTATAGTATACTCAAATATTAGGACGAAATCAACCTAAAATATTGGGCTTTATAAAAATCCATTAGTAGGAGCTTGAACCCTCACCCCAACATCAAGGAAAAAAAGAACGTTGACCACCGCAAGGTGAATCTGTCAAATGTGTAAATCTCCGAACTTTTTGGAGAATTTCATAGGGGATAGTTTGGGGGATAGTTTATTTTAAGTTCTATCCCCGCGGTTTCAGTTTCTCAACATTTGACTATCGATATTTTGAGTTAATCGCGATATTTAACGGTAAATACAAACTTTTAGAACCTCAAAAATGCCCTCATAACCCGGAGGTCGTAGGTTCGAGTCCTGCCTCCGCAACCATAAAAAGTCC
>JAUNDE010000070.1 GCA_030526265.1 Eubacteriales bacterium
GATTGTACATTTTTATTTTCCATTAAATGTACATGTTTATCTTACCATTTACACCATCTCTCTCGGATCCTTTCAGACAACCAATACAGGACAGCTCGCCTCAATCGAGAACTGTCTTTCCCGGTTAAATGATATTTCATATGATGCTTTGTCTGAGAAGAACAAATCTACCTATCTTGTCTTAAAAGACTCCCTCGAGCTGTCATTAGAGGGTGCTCCTTATACACTCTATCAGGAACCGCTTTCTCCTCTCACCGGCATTCAGTCACAGCTTCCGATCCTTTTATCCGAATACACGTTTCACGACAAGTCTGATATCCGGACCTATCTGTCACTGTTAGAGACCATTCCTGCATATTTCGACTCACTCATCCAATTTGAAAAAGCCAAATCCGACGCAGGCCTTTTTCTTCCCTCTTACACAGCTGATACACTTATTGAAGAATGCCAGTCTTTCATAAATCTGGACAGCAATAATTACCTGTATTCCTCTTTTGAGGATCGTATAAGTTCAGTCAAAGGTATTTCCGAAGACAAGAAGAAACAATATATTTTACAAAACAATAAGTTTATTGCAAATTATATCTTCCCTGCTTACGAGAAACTCATCGATACTCTAAAAGAACTGAAAGACACCGGCAAAAACTCCCTCGGTCTGTGCGGACTCCCCGACGGAACGTCCTACTACGAGTATCTCGTAAAATGTGAGACCGGCTCTGACCGGAGCATATCCGAAATTGAGACTCTCATTCGCAATCAAATCAGAGAGGATCTCGTATACATACAGGAAATTCTGGAATCTTCGGAATATACAGTATCCACTGACACTGCCCTTCAGAATTCTGATCCGAAAGCAATACTTAACAATCTGAAGGATAATCTGGACGGACTGTACCCTTCTGCTCCCGATGTTCAGGTAGATGTCAAATACGTCCAGCCGGAAATGGAGCGCTATTTAAGTCCTGCATTCTATATGATCCCTGCGATCGATCTTACTTCTCAGAATACGATCTACATAAACCCGGGCCATCTTCCCGATGATCTGGAACTTTATACAACGCTTGCCCATGAAGCCTATCCCGGTCATCTGTATCAGAATGTATATTACGCTTCTACGAACCCTTCTCCGATTCGAAGTCTGATAGACTGCGGAGGTTACACGGAAGGCTGGGCTGTCTACGCAGAAATGACTTCCTATTATTTTACTGAGATGGAGAAACCTCAGGCAGCACTTCTTCAGCACAATGCTTCTGTTATGCTCGGACTTTACGCTCTTGCTGATATCGGGATCCACTACAACGGCTGGACAATGATGGACACGATTTCCTTTTTCCGCGATTTTGGCATCACTGACAATGATACGATACGGCAGATCTACGAACTGATCATCGGCGACCCGGCAAATTATCTGAAATACTATGTTGGATATGCCGAATTTCTTCAGCTGAAAAGGGACTGCATCATCGAATGGGGGAAAGATTTCTCTCAGGAACGCTTCCACAAAGCTGTATTGGATGCAGGTCCGATGCCATTTTACATTCTCCGGAAAATTGTTCTGAAATAAGAGCAATCCGTTTGCTCAGAAACCTTTTCTTTTGCAGATTATTTACTATAATGAAGATGTGAGAAACACCTTTCTGAGAGTTTCCCATACTATTGAATAAAGGATAAAAGAATTATGAAATCAAAATTACAGTACTTCGGATTAATGACGGGCGCAACGATTCTTGCCGCCGTCGGAATCTACTTCTTCAAGTTCACAAATAACTTTACATTCGGAGGTGTCACCGGCCTTGCCGTCCTGATCGCAAAAGTCACTCCTATGACAGCCAGTGATTTCTCATTTATCGCTAATATGGTATTGCTTGTGATAGGTCTCTTTGTCCTGGGTAAAGAATTTGCGATCAAAACAGCCTACAGCAGTATTCTGTTATCCGTTACGCTTTCGCTGTTAGACCGGTTTTATCCGATGGCACACCCGTTCACTGATCAGCCAATGCTTGAGCTCTGCTTCGCGATTGCGCTTCCTGCGATTTCTTCAGCGATTCTTTTTAATATCGGAGCTTCCTCCGGCGGCACCGATATCATCGCCATGATCATGAAAAAATACACGAGCTTCGACATCGGCAAGGCACTGCTGCTTTCTGATCTGCTCTTCACGATCCTTGCCTGCTTCATCTTCGGAATACAGACGGGTCTGTTCTCACTGCTCGGTCTGTTTATCCGTTCTTTCCTGATCGACGGCATCATCGAAAGCCTGAACTTAAGGAAATACTTCACTGTCATTTGCAAAAATCCGGATCCGATATGCGAATACATCAAAGCAAATCTCCACCGGGGTGCGACCATCGTGCCTGCTACCGGCGCCTTTTCCGGCAGCAACAAGCATATCATACTCACGGTTGTGAACCGCAGGCAGGCGATAAAGCTTCGCAACTACATACATCAGAATGCACCGGATGCGTTCATGGTGATCTCCGACACGAGCCAGATCATCGGAAAAGGGTTCATGTCTATGTAAATAAGTGTGTTTTTGTAACAGAGGATTTTCTGTTACATAAAAAGCTTCCGCGTAAGAACAAGAATAGTTCTTACACGGAAGCTTTTTTATAATACAAAAACCACGTACTGTTTCTGTCATTCACGGAGATCTCACGAAATCGCAGGACTTGCCGTTCTGTTTCCTCTATAACAACGCCTGATAAATATCACGCTTGCTCACGCCGCGGTCCTTCGCGACCTTCTTCATCGACTCTTTCTTATCGAATCCCTGGCTGAGATAGAGCTCCATGTGTTCCTCGATCGTCATCTCTTCCCACTTTGAGACTTCTTCCCTTTGAATCTCCTCCATGCTCTTTCCCTCGATCACGAGCACACATTCTCCCTTTGGATCATTCTCAGAATAATATGCATACGCCTCCTCAAGTGTCGATGCAAATACAGTCTCGTGCTTCTTCGTCAGTTCTCTGCACACACTGATCCTTCGATTTCCAAGTGTATCCATAAGTAGCTTCAATGTCTTCACGAGTCTGTGCGGAGCCTCGTACATCACGATCGTTCTCGTCTCAGACTTCATCTCGCTCAGGACATGCTCACGCTCCTTCTTATCTGTCGGGAGAAATGCTTCAAATGCGAATCTTCTTGTCGCAAGACCGGAGATCGTAAGTGCGGTCACGCAGGCAGCCGCACCAGGCACTGCCGTCACCGTAATACCTGCCTCATGGCACATTTTCACGAGTTCTTCGCCCGGATCAGATATCCCCGGAGTACCTGCATCTGTGATCACCGCGATATTCTCCCCGGCGAGAAGTCGTTCCACGAGCTTATGACCTTTTTCAATTTTATTATATTCATGGTAACTGGTCATCGGTGTTTTGATCTCAAAATGATTCAGGAGTTTGATACTGTTTCTTGTATCCTCCGCTGCGATCAAATCCACTTCCTTTAATGTGCGGACACAACGAAATGTCATATCCTCCAGATTTCCGATCGGAGTCGCGCACAAATACAAAATGCCTGCCATCCTGATCTCCTATTTCTGAATCATTGCCTCAACTTCAGCCTT
This sequence comes from Eubacteriales bacterium, assembly GCA_030526265.1. Classification (GTDB taxonomy): domain Bacteria; phylum Bacillota; class Clostridia; order Lachnospirales; family Lachnospiraceae; genus Claveliimonas. The sequence continues at coordinate 3,566 of JAUNDE010000070.1, forward strand.
TTCCGGCATGGAAAGGATCGCACCCTTTTTCAGCGTCACAAGCGCAGCTCCAGTATTGGCAAATGTAAGCATTTCTCTAAGCTGCTCTTCTGTCAGTGCATCGATATCATGATCGAGCAGGTATCCGATCGAGCAGCCACAGAATGTATCTCCGGCACCCGTTGTCTCAATCGCTTTTACCCGGAATCCCGGCACTTCCACGCGCATTCCCTTATAGTAGGCACGGCTTCCCTCTTTTCCCATCGTGAGAAGGATCAGCGGAATCTGGTACGTTTCCTGAAGCCATGCGATTCCTTCATCATAATCTTCTTTTCCGGAGATAAACTGGATCTCATTGTCAGATATCTTCAATACATCACAGTACTCAAACCCTTTTCTCATCTGCTCCTTCGCAAGCTCTTCGCTGCCCCAGAGCGGTGGTCTGTAATTCGGATCAAAAGTGATCAGACATCCCGCCTCTTTCGCTGTCTCAAGCGCTTTGATCGTCGCTTTTCTGACACCCTCGTGTGTCATCGAGAGTGTTCCAAAATGAAAGACGTCTGAATTTCTGATCAGATCCACATCGATCTCCTCCTCGGTAAGCATCATGTCTGCTCCCGGCTTTCTGTAGAATGAAAAATCTCTGTCACCGTCCGGATAAGTATGTACAAATGCAAGTGTCGTATTGATCTCTGCATCCGTAAGCAAACCTCGCATATCAATGCCGACTTTGTCCAGCGTCTCTTTTAACTGAATGCCAAACTGGTCATTTCCAACCTTCCCGATAAATGCCGTTTTCTTTCCAAGCTTTGTGAGCATCGAAAGCACATTGCACGGCGCTCCGCCCGGATTTGCCTCGAAAAGCGGATTGCCCTGCGGGCTAAATCCGCTCTCTGTAAAATCAATCAATAATTCTCCCATAGCTGTCACTGCATACTGTCTCATGTTCAATTCCTCCTTTTCTGCTGTCTGTTATCTTATATCTGCCGTCTGCCTCTGTTTTCTTCCTTTGAGGCTCATGTCTGTCGCTGTTTCATCTCTCCGTACATACGGAGCACTTCTTCGGTGTAATCCCCGTTCTTCTCATATACGATCAGCGGCGGCTCAATCTGCATCCGCGGCTTTCCGTTTTTCAGTCCCTCGATCAGAACCATGTTCGGCTCTTTGTCGATATATGGGTAGACGAGCCGCATACGCTTCGGCTCAATCCTGTACTGACTCATAGTGCGCATGATTTCCGGAAGACGGAATGGTCTGTGGACCATATAGAATCTTCCTTTGTCTTTCAGCAATCTCGAACTCTCCCTCATAATATCATCGAGCGTACAGAGGACCTCATGTCTGGCAATATATTTCGCCTCATTGTCATTCTTCTGTCCATGCGCCCCGATCATATATGGCGGATTCGTCGTTATCACTTCAAAAGAGGCGGCGCCATAGATCTTCGCCGCCTCTTTGATATCCCCTGTTTTAATCTCTATCTTATCTTCCAGATGATTGTACCTGACACTTCTCGCTGCCATATCCGCACTCTCCTCCTGTATCTCGAGGGCATGATAACAGCTTCCTTCATTTTTGGTCTCCAGAAGGATCGGAATGATCCCTGTTCCCGTACCGAGATCCAGCGCTTTCTCATGTTTTTTCACCTTCGCGAATGAAGAAAGCAGCACCGCATCGATCCCGAAACAGAACCGTTTCGGATCCTGTATGATATAGTAACCATTGGTCTGAAGGTCGTCCAGTCGTTCTCCCGGTCTCAAAAACTGTTCTCTCATTATTCTAACTTGGAAGCTCCGCTTTTCTCTTCAAGATTCTTCAGTTCTTTCAGTTCTTCTTTTGAAAGCTTCACATCTTTCTTTTTGCGTCTTGGTTTGAATCGAAGTTCTTCTGCTTTATAATCGCGGATTTCTTTCTCATCATTGTCCAGATCCACGATTACCTTTACCGTCTGTCTGAGCACATTGACAGACTGAACAACTCCGTGGAGCTTCTCCGATGTTGTCACATTGTCTCCGACTCCCGGAAGCTTGCTGTTCAGGTACTCGTATGTCTCCTCTTCATTTGTAAGACAGCACATCAGACGTCCACACACACCCGAGATCTTTGTCGGATTGAGAGAGAGATTCTGTTCCTTTGCCATCTTGATCGATACCGGTGCAAACTCGGTCAGAAATGTTTTGCAGCAAAGCTCACGTCCACAGATTCCGAGTCCGCCGCGGATCTTCGTCTCATCTCTTACACCGATCTGTCTCAGCTCTATTCTTGTGCGGAATACACTTGCAAGATCTTTTACAAGCTCACGGAAATCAATTCTTCCATCCGCTGTAAAGTAAAACAATACTTTATTATTGT
>JAUNDE010000018.1 GCA_030526265.1 Eubacteriales bacterium
GATTGTATGTCGATTGATGCTCATAAAAACTAACATTCATATCAATCATAAATGAGGCATCATTTCGGATGGAAAGCGACACACTGTCATTCATATCATGATCTTTAAGGACTTCTGCTTCTAATGTGGTATAAAAAGCATGAATTCCTTTTAGATATTCAAGATATGATTTAGACACGCATGAAAGCGCAAAAGAAAAAGATGCTTTTGAGATTAGTTTAGCATCCCAAAAACATCTTTTCAACTCATTTAAATTAGAATACACTATTTATTGTTCTCAGTTACTTAGCTACCGGAAGTCTACCGAATTAAGCTCTGACATTATCAAAAATACCAGTATTTCATCAAAATAGTTTTTACAATTTCATCTGCTTTATCAAAACAAGTCGTTGCTTTTTACATCCCTAAACTGGAAGTTATCGGTTTAACATAAACTGCTCCAAGTTTCGCTCGTGATTATATTTAATTGAAGCCTTTCTTCCGTTAGACTCATAATCCTTTGCGACCTTCGGGTGCTCATTCAGATAGTCACGGAAATACAGTTCGTCATTATCCCCGGGTCAGTGTTCTTCGTGAATGTACCGTACATCCAGTAAAAAGCTTAATAACCCTTCGATCTTTCCCCTCTGAACCGTATCGTCCTCCAATGTATTTCGCATAGCAGTATTTCTTCAGATATTGTTTTGCATCATCCATACTTGTTATGTTTTCTTCTGATGCATCTTCAACCAGATACTTCTTCAGTCTTGCATTTGTTTTAGGCCCATGCAAGTGATTGGTATAGAGGCGTCTTCTTAAATTCTTGGTTCTCCCAACATAAAGGACTTCACCGCTTTTTTCGTCAAAGATAGCATATACACCGGCAATGCCATCAGGAATGTCGGAAGGAGTGAGCGTTCCAAAGTAAAGATAGGGTGCAGATAATAATTCCTGCGCAATCGCCCGCCCTGTATTCAATGAATATTCGATGTCGATCATATCATGATTCTCCTGTCCAAGATCATTTTTTGTGCTGTTTTATGAGATGGCAATGATATTCCATCTCAGTCAGTTTTCTTTCCTTTTTCTTCATCATTACTCTCCAAAATTTGTTATACCAAAAACAGCTCCATTTCTATGCACTCCCATTCTCCAATAGCCATTTTATATAATTCTTTTCTTTCAACAGAACGAAATCCAACTGCTTCATAACAATATCTCGCGCTATTGTTATTTGAAAAAACTCCTAACGTAATCATAGATGCATTTAACTCATTTCTGGCATAATCAATTGCTAATTTTAACATTTCTTTTCCTTTTCCACATCCTCTTAATGCAGGGTTTACGATTACATACCCAAAACGAACTATGCTATCGTCTATTTCATTTGGATACCTTATAAATAAATGCCCTATAACAGTATCATTTTCATCAATAGCACTAAGTGGTATAAATCTGTCACTTTCAATTACTGGTTCATAATTTTTGTTCAAGTCATCATCTAAAATTGGGAACTTGTCTATTCTATCTGCTGACCACTGATACAAACTCATTTCATCTTTAATCCAGCTACATATAATTGCCGAATCATCTTTTTTATATTTTCTAAGCTTCATATTTTTCTCCTACAAAATGGGGATTGACCGAGCTCTTTGAGCGAGGGATGCTTCTTGTCCGAAGGGCAAGAAGATGAGAGAAAGATACTGCAAAAACCGGCGAAGCCCATTTTCTCGGTTTCATTGTAATTGACACTGTGAATATAAGTTTTAGTTATCCTCCCAAAGTTAAAAGAATAATCACAGTTCATCAATCAACCCCAACTTCATCAATCCAACACGGATTCCATCCCTGTAAATCGATTCGGTTGTATGGAATCGCTCCTTCAGACGATTCGGTGCATCTCCCATGACAATGCCATGTGCTACGGTCTCCAGCATAGGTAAGTCGTTCATACTGTCGCCAAATCCATAGGTATCTTCCTTTGCGACATGGAGATAATCCATGACCTGTCTGATGCCGGTTCCTTTAGAGTAATTCTTCAATGTGATCTCGATATATACATACTCTTCATGCACGATCACATCAAACCATGGAGAAAGTCTTTCTTTCAATTCCGATAATTTCTCCCTTGTTTCCGGGTAACCTGTGATTTTTGACATCCGATACGGAAATTCAGACATATGCTTTAAATACTCCGGATATCTGTGATTCATGGAACATACTGCTTCCTGAAATACCGGTGGAACATAGTTTTCATCATAATAAAAATAGTCGGAATTCTCAATATAATACGGACAGTTACAATCATAGAGCGCCTGCAGAACTTCTTTACAGCTTTCTCCTGTGAGCGCAGCATCTGTGAGCACTTCGTCTCCAACGGCTACATATGTTCCACAGCCTGCGACGATTCCGTGCATCGGAAGGCTTCTCACTTCTTCCGGAATCATGCTGGCATTTCTCCCGGTGCAGAGAAACAGATAATGGCCTTTCTTCCGGCATTCCTGCAAAGCCTGTCTCGTGCTGTTCAAAACTTTACAATCCCCTCTGTATAATGTTCCATCCACATCAAAAAAAATCAATTTTGCCATTGTTCTAACCTCTTTATCAAGTCTTCTAATATCTGATTAAACTTATCAGGAAATTCATAAAACATCATATGACCACCGAAAACATGTATCGGTGTATTCGGACAGATATGGTTCATATATGGAAGTGCGACAGCTGCCCAGTTCTCTCTGACGATCATTTCTGCGGAGCAGTTTGCATTTCTGTCCACATCGATTGCTTCTTTTGTAAAATCGCAGGATGCCCCTGAGAGGAATTCCATGTAAGCCGGTTCGCGGTCCATATCCGCCAGCTTGCAGATTTCGAGCAATTCTTTTTCGGATTTCGCATTCATGAAGGCTGTATTTTTCGTGAAGTTTTCAATCCCTTTTCGATAGCCTTCGTCTGTGCTGAGACCGCATTTGGCGCGCTCGATATTTTCAGGGAGATATTCTGTCCATTCTTTTACTGGTAAAGAATGGGATGTATTATCTTCTGTGCATTTTGGCGGCTGATCGATGTTGAAAATTCCGCGAATACGCTCGGTCCCGATCTCGCGAATGACTCCCCAGGTCGTATATGCACCATAAGACCATCCGATCAGTACGGCATCCTGAATGGACAGATTATCCATCAGAGCAATCAAATCCTTTGTCTGCTGTTCATAGCTGATACCAGTCTCTGTTCTGTCAGAGTTCCCATGACCGCGCGGATCCATGGCGAGCACCCGGTACGATTTACTGAAATACTCGATCTGCTTTTCAAATACGTTACAGGAATACGCCCATCCGGGAACAAAAATCAAAGTCACCGTGCTGTTACCTGTCAAAGGTCCCTGATCGATATAATGAATTTTTACATGATCAGGTGTCAGAAAATATTTTGTTTCTTTTTTCATTATGATTTATCTCCTGCTTGATACAAAAATTCGTTTGCCGTCTCACTTATTTTAGCATGAAAATGAGTGGATGAGTAAAATTTACATCATCTATCCGTTTATTCAGACGATGTATTTTGAAGCAAAGGACGGCTATGTATCGTTTTCTTTTTTTGTCCCCTTAAAGTATAATAAATTGAACGCTTTTTAAAAATCGAACGCTTCATGTTTTGAAAGGAAGAAAGAAATGTGCGAGAACATTAGAACAGATATTAAAGTACGATTGCTTTCCGATAAGAAATTTTTCGGGCCGGGTATCTGTGAGCTGCTGGAAGAAATTGGAAAATGTGGATCGATTCAGGCTGCCTGTAAGGAGATGGGGTTATCTTATTCAAAGGGAAGTCACATTCTGAAAAATCTTGAAAAAGGTCTGGGGATTCCGATGGTTCAGAGGTGGACAGGGGGTTCCGGTGGCGGCGGAGCGGAACTGACCGAAGAAGCAAGACAAATGATCCGGAGTTATCGGTCGATGGTTCGTGATATTGAAAGCTATGCAAAAGAGGCTTATCGTAAATATTTTTCTGATATTCTGGGAGAATGTGCGGGAAAATAAGGAAATGTAAGAGATAGTTTTTGAAAAAAACAGGAGAAAAAGATAATGAAAAAAAGAGTACTTGCATTATTAATGAGTGGTGTGATGGTATTTGGGATTGCAGCATGATCGAATTAAGAAAACAGTGATGGAACAGAGTCAAAGGAGACAGCAGAAGAAACATATGGACGAGCTGGAAGGACTGGAGCTTATTTTGTCTGATACAAGAGCGAATGTCGTGAATAACCAGGTATGTGTTGTTACATATGCAGGAAGTGAGACGAAGGTTACAGGCCTCTCAGATATCGGAAATGCAGAAGCAGATGACCTCGAAAAGGAGGCTGCATTTGATTTCCTTACATTCCTTACTTCAGATACGGCAAAAGAAATCTATGAGAAATATTATTTTGACATAAATGTAGAATAGGACGGAAGGATTATTGACACCTATACAGATTATTGATACCGGAAGAAAAGATTCTGTTTATGAAATAAAAAATGTGTGCTATAATAACGGGATAGACAGCTTAGGACACAAACAGAGCGTTACATTATCAGAAGGAGCAGGGACAGATGAAGTTAATTACGATCAGAGATTTGTACAAGAACCGGGAAGAATACCTGGATAAGAAGATAACCATCGGCGGATGGGTAAGAAGCATCAGAGATTCGAAAACATTTGGGTTTATTGTGGTAAATGACGGAACATATTTCCAGCCACTGCAGGTTGTGTATCATGACAAAATGGAGAATTTCGCAGAAGTTTCCAAATTAAATGTCGGTGCAGCCCTTATCGTAACCGGAACGCTTGTGGCAACTCCAAACGCGAAGCAGCCATTTGAGATTCAGGCAGATGAGGTTACTGTAGAAGGAAATTCAGCACCGGAGTATCCGCTTCAGAAAAAGAGACACAGCTTCGAGTACCTCAGAACGATCTCCCATCTTCGTCCTAGAACAAATACGTTCCAGGCAGTATTCCGTGTGAGATCACTCACGGCATATGCGATCCACAGATTCTTCCAGGAGAGAGGATTTGTATATGTGCATACACCATTGATCACAGGAAGTGACTGTGAGGGAGCAGGTGAGATGTTCCGCGTTACAACACTTGATATGGCGAATGTTCCAAAGACAGATGCCGGAGAAGTCGATTATACACAGGATTTCTTTGGGAAGGAGACAAGCCTTACCGTAAGTGGACAGCTGAATGCAGAGGCTTATGCACAGGCATTCCGCAACATCTATACATTTGGACCAACATTCCGAGCAGAGAATTCCAACACAACACGTCATGCGGCTGAGTTCTGGATGATCGAGCCGGAGATCGCATTTGCCGATCTGGAAGACGATATGGAACTTGCGGAAGATATGTTGAAATATGTGATCAGCTACGTGATGGAGAACGCACCGGAAGAGATGAATTTCTTTAATTCCTTCGTAGACAAGGGACTGATCGCAAGACTGCAGAATGTTGTTTCCTCAGAGTTTGCAAGAGTGACTTATACGGAAGCAATCGAACTTCTTGAGAAAAATAACGATAAATTCGAGTACAAGGTATCATGGGGAACCGATCTTCAGACAGAGCATGAGCGTTATCTGACAGAAGAGATCTTCAAGAGACCGGTATTCGTTACAGATTATCCGAAGGATATCAAAGCCTTCTATATGAAACTGAATGAGGATAACAGGACTGTGGCAGCAGTAGACTGTCTTGTGCCGGGAATTGGAGAGATCATCGGAGGAAGTCAGAGAGAGGACGATTACGATAAGCTGAAAGCCCGTATGGATGAGCTCGGAATGAAGACAGAGGAGTACGAGTTCTACATGGATCTTCGCAAATATGGTTCTACACGTCATGCGGGATTTGGTCTTGGCTTTGAGCGCTGTATCATGTATCTGACAGGTATGAGCAATATCAGAGACGTTGTTCCGTTCCCACGTACGGTAAATAACTGTGACCTTTAATCTTTGGCAGACGTATCTGAAAATGTGCAGGGAGGGATTCTATGAACATTTTAGTTGTTGATGACGAGAAAGAAATTGCTGACGTTATTGAACTGTATCTTCAGAATGATCAGTATTCTGTGTTTAAGTTTTATACAGGTCATGATGCATTAAAGGCGATAGGTGAGATGAAGATCGATCTTGCAATACTGGATGTCATGCTTCCGGATATTGACGGATTTCAGATACTGAAGAAAATCAGGGAGAAATACACATTCCCGGTCATTATGCTGACGGCGAAAACAGAGTATATGGACAAGATCACAGGTCTTACACTCGGTGCGGATGACTATATTCCAAAGCCGTTTAATCCGCTTGAGTTGATTGCCAGAGTAAAAGCACAGCTTCGCCGTTATACGCAGTATAATGACGGCGGAAAAGAAACAGGCGATGTCATTGATTTCGGGGGATTGTTTTTGAATCGTACTTCACACGAGTGTGTGTATAACGAAGTTCCTCTTACATTGACACCGATCGAATTTTCAATCTTATGGCTCCTTTGTGAGAACCGGGGAAAAGTTATCAGTTCGGAAGAACTGTTTGAAAAAGTCTGGAATGAAAAGTATTACAAGAACAGTAACAATACCGTTATGGTGCACATCCGGCATTTAAGAGAAAAGCTTTCAGCACCAACAGGAAATTCTGATTTCATCAAGACAGTATGGGGAGTTGGATATAAGGTTGAAGAATAATTATACCAAATTAAAATTAAGCATTTTATTGCAGACAATGCTGATCGCAGCATTGACTGTACTCGTTGGCGGCTTTCTTCTGAATTATGTAGTCGAAGGAATCTACAAAGATTCCTTCGGCGATACATTTGTAAGGTTTATGGAATTGTTTCATATGGAAGAACAGACCGCCATTGATTTATATTGGGGACTGATCGGCAATAATAAAGTCTTTTTCAGTATTGTCGGTTTCATGCTTTTGTTTGCGCTGTTTTTCTACATTGCGCTTTCGAATCTTACGAAATATCTGGATCAGGTAGGGGACGGTATCGAGAATATTCTTTCGGAATCAACAGAGCCGATCCATCTGATTACAGAGCTGAAACCAATCGAGATCCGTCTGAATGAGATCAAGGCAACGATCCGCAGACAGGAGCTGGAGGCGATCGAGAGTGAAAAGAACAAAAATGATCTCGTTATTTTTCTGGCTCACGATTTAAAGACGCCGCTTACATCGATCGTTGCTTATCTTACAATGCTTGACAGCCACCCGGAGATGTCTGTGGAGGAGAGGGCAAAGTATACACATATTTCACTTGAGAAAGCGATCCGTCTCGGACAGCTGATCAACGAGTTCTTTGATATTACGAAGTTCAATCTTCAGCAGATCGAACTGGAACCGGTGGAAGTGAATCTGTCGATGATGCTGGAGCAGATCGCAGATGAGCTTTACGGTGTACTTCAGGAGAAACATTTATCGTGCGAAGTTGAGACAATCGATAATCTTATGATCGAGGGAGACCCGGATAAGCTCGCCCGTGTATTTGACAATATCCTTCGAAACGCGATCGCGTATTGCTACAAAGATTCTACGATCCGGATCGATGCACATATCAAATGGGATGATGTCGAGATCGTATTTGAGAATCAGGGACCGAGAATCCCGGGTGCGAAGCTTCAGACAATATTCGAGAAGTTCTATCGTCTCGATGATTCCAGATCGAGTCAGACCGGAGGAGCAGGACTGGGGCTTGCGATCGCAAAAGAGATCGTTGAACTGCACGGAGGAAGGATCATTGCAAAGAGTGATGACGAGAAGACTCGTTTTGTTGTGACACTGCCGATGAAAAAAGAAGTTGAGGAGAGTGCGGAAAATGAAGTTCATACACGCAGCAGACGTGCATTTAGGAGCGGAACCGGACGTCGGAAAAAACCAAAGAAAAACCCGCGCAAGTGAGATTTGGCGTACCTTTGAAAATTTGATTACAGTATGTGAAGAAGAAAAGATAGATCTCCTGTTTATTGCAGGAGATTTATTTCATAGGCAGCCTTTGCTCAGGGAGCTTAAGGAAGTGGATCATCTGTTTGGTACACTGTCGAAGACCAGGGTTGTATTGATCGCAGGCAATCATGATTATATAAAATCAAATTCCTACTATCGCACGTTTGAATGGAGTCCGAATGTGACGATGCTTGACAGTGACAGCGTGGAGTATGTGGAATTTGAGCATCTTGACACAGCAGTCTACGGACTCAGCTATCACGAGAGAGAAAATACAGAGCCGGTCTATGAGAAGATTCGGATTCATGATTCATGCAGACATCACATTCTGCTTGCTCATGGTGGTGACGAGAAGCATTTTCCGTTTCGGAAAGCGGTAATGCAGCAGATGGGCTTTGATTATATTGCACTTGGCCATATTCACAAGCCGGGAGCGCTCATTCCGGACTATATGATCTATTCCGGAGCGCTGGAGCCGATCGACAAGAATGACATTGGGAAGCATGGATATGTGAAAGGTGAGCTGACAAACGAAGGATGCCGGACGACATTTGTTCCGTTCGCGAAGAGGGAATATATTCATCTGGAACTGGAGATCGAGGAGCATATGACAGGCTTCGAAGTCCGAAAGAAGATCCAGAGCGAGATTGAAGCAAATGGCACACAGAATATCTACAGGGTAGTTTTGGAAGGATTCAAAGAGCCTGAGATCGTATTTGATTTTGGCGGTGTGGATGTATACGGGAACATCACAGAGATCGAAGACAATACGAAGCCCGCATATGATTTCTATCATCTGCTTCAGAAGAATCGGGGGAATCTCCTTGGTAAATATATTGAGAGCTTTGGAGATGCTTCACCGGATACGATCGAGTACGATGCGCTCTGTGAAGGTGTACAGGCACTGATGGAGACATCGGGAAGCAGGACTTAAACGTGCGTCGTATAATGGAGGATTTATGAAATTACTGGAATTAAATCTGAAAAACTTTGGAAAATTTCATAATAAGAAACTTGCATTTGGTGACGGGATCCAGCTGATATATGGTGAAAATGAGTCCGGGAAGTCAACGATCCATACATTTATCAGATCGATGCTGTTCGGTATGGAGCGGGGGCGCGGAAGGGCAGCAGGAAGTGACGAGTTCTCGAAGTACGAGCCGTGGGAGAATGGGAATTATTATTCCGGTGAGATGAAGATAGAATGTGAAGAGAAAGTTTTTTGTTTACAAAGAAATTTTGATAAGTATTCTAAGAGTGCGTCGCTGATCTGTGAGACGGACGGAGAGGTGCTTTCTGTTCATCATCAGATGACGAGAGGATCAAAAGGCAGGCAGGATCAGGAGAGTGATGATCTGGGAATCCTCCTTGATGGACTGACAGCTGCCTCCTATGAGAATACATTGTGTATCGGGCAGCTTCTTGCCGGCACGAACCAGGAACTGTCCGATGAGCTGAAGAATTATGCGATGAACTACTATGTGACCGGTGACAGTGATATCGACTTTACTTCGGCTAAGGAAAGTCTTCTTCAAAAGAAGAAAAAACTGGAGAAAGAGTCAAAAGGGCTGCTTGAGGAGAAGCAGAAGAAACGTGAGGAGATCGCACACGAATCGTCTTATATCTGGAGAGATATGATGCATATGGATGCGGAAATCGATTCACTCAAAAAGGAATATCAGCGCATGGAAGAGAAAGAGAGCGATCAGGATCATGCATGGCAGGAAGTGCGAAAGCAGCGCGTGACAGATATGATTCGGCCGAAAAAGTGGAGGATCCATCCGATCGAGATCATCGCCATTATACTGATAGATATCCTGTCATTTTATTTTCTGCCGAATCCGTGGAAAGCATATGTGACGGTACCGATTGTGATCGCTGGAATAATCTATATATGGAACCGGATGAAGGTGAGTAAAGCAGAGGCGGGAAAGAGCGCCGGGAAAGAGGATGGCTCTGATGAAGAGGAATCATCGAGAGAGCAGATTTACTGGGAGTATGAAAAGCTTCTGAAGATGAGGATGGAGAAACAGATTGAGTACGATAACCTTCAGGAGAAAATCCGGGAGCTGGATGAGATGAATCCGGATTATCTGGAAACGGAGAGAAAAGTGCAGGCGGTTGCACTTGCCCTGAATCGTCTGGAAGAAGTCTCAAAGAGCATGCAGACGCAGCTGGCAGCAAAGCTGAATCAGAGAGTCTCAGAGATCGTTTCTGTCATCACAGATGGAAAGTATGACAGACTGACCGTTGATGAAACGCTTCAGATGCATATTTACCATGAGGGAAGGATGATCTCGCTGAATCAGGTAAGCAGAGGAACGCTGGAGCAGATCTATTTTGCGCTTCGGATTACTGCAGCAGAGATTTTATATCAGGAAGAGTATCCGATCATACTGGATGATACATTCGCATTTTATGATGAGGACAGACTTCGCAATACACTCCGCTGGCTGTCAGACAGCGGCAAGCAGGTGCTGCTTTTTACGTGCCACAAAAGAGAAGCGCAGATCATGAATGAGATGGGAATCCCGTATGACAGGATTTCTCTATCGAATGATTGACAAATGTGAAAACGAGGAATAAGATAATAAAAGCAGGGGAGCTTGTTATGGCAGGCTGAGAGGAAGGAAGCACCTTCGACCCTATAACCTGATGCGGATAATGCCGCCGTAGGAAGTCATAAGCAGGGATTTTTTACAGGAGGATACCACAGATGGTACTCTCCTGTTTTTTGTTATGGGAAAGAAAATCGTTGAAAGGAGCGAAATATGGTAATCGTAAATGGAGAAGAGCTTGATATTGCCGGAAAGACGGTTGCAGAATACCTGGCTGCAACGAACTATGATCCAAAGCGCATTGCGGTGGAACGCAATGGAGATATCGTATTGAAATCCCAGTACGGCGAAACGATACTGAAGGACGGCGATACACTGGAAGTTGTAAGCTTTGTGGGAGGTGGCTAGATGAGTCGTTTATCCAGGAAAGAGTGGATGGATGCTCTGGTCGCTCGACATGGGGCAGAGTTACAGGAGAAATTTACCCAGGCCACGGTGGCAGTCTGCGGACTGGGTGGTTTGGGATCCAATATTGCGATCGCACTTGCACGGGCCGGCGTCGGCAGGCTGATCCTTATTGATTTTGACTGTGTAGATATTACAAATCTGCACCGACAGCAGTATAAGGCAGATCAGATAGGTCTCTGTAAAACAGAGGCGCTGAGAGACAATCTTTTAGAGATCTCTCCATTTATTAAGATCGAAACAGTTACTGCAAAAATCACCGAGGAGAATCTGGTGGAATTATTGAAAGACGCAACCGTGGTATGTGAGGCGTTTGATCATGCAGAAATGAAGGCAATGCTTGTCAATGGAGTGCTGGAAAAACTGCCGGGATGTTACCTGGTTGCAGCATCCGGGATGGCAGGCATGGATACACCCAACGCGATACGGACACGAAAGATCATGAAGCATTTTTACCTTTGTGGGGATGAAGTAAGTGATGTATCCGACATGATCGGGCTTGTGGCGCCGCGTGTTATGCTCTGTGCCGCTCACCAGGCGCACACCGTCCTGCGGATTCTTGCAGGAGAATATGAGGTATAAGAAAGAAGGTTTTACTATGATGAAAAATGATAAATTGATAATAGGGGGACATGAATTTCAGTCGAGATTCATCCTTGGATCAGGAAAATACTCGATGAAACTGATCGAAGCTGCGATAAAGGATGCCGGGGCAGAAATCATTACCCTGGCTGTTCGCCGGGCAAACACAAAAGAGCATGAGAATATTCTGGACTACATTCCGGAAGGGGTTACGCTGCTGCCGAACACCTCCGGCGCAAGAAATGCAGAGGAAGCCGTCCGTATTGCAAGACTTGCGAGAGAACTTGGATGTGGTGATTTTGTGAAAGTGGAGATCATGCGTGACACGAAATATTTGCTGCCGGATAATCAGGAGACAATCAAAGCTACGGAAATTCTTGCGAAGGAAGGATTTGTGGTAATGCCTTATATGTATCCGGACTTGAATGCAGCACGTGACATGGTAAATGCAGGCGCTGCGACGATCATGCCGTTAGCTTCTCCGATCGGTTCAAACAAAGGGCTCTCAACGAAAGATTTTATTCAGATACTGATAGAAGAGATTGACCTTCCGGTGATCGTTGATGCAGGTCTTGGCAGACCATCCCAGGCATGTGAGGCGATGGAGATGGGGGCAGCAGCGATTATGGCAAATACTGCACTTGCGACAGCAGGAGATCTTCCGATGATGGCCGCTGCATTCCGTCAGGCTATTGAAGCAGGTCGTAAAGCATATCTGTCAGGTCTTGGCCGTGTATTGACTCGTGGTGCGTCTTCTTCTGACCCGCTGACAGGATTTTTGCGTGATTAAGGAGTGGCAGCTATGGAAAATCAGTTTTTGGTAGATTCGGAATGGCTGTCAGAGGCAGCGCTTAAGAAAAAGCACCGGTTGGAAACAGATCCGGCAAGCAGAAAGAATCATATGGAATATTTGCCGGATATGGAAATCATCGAGTCTGACGTATGTGAGAAAGTGATCTCGCAGATGAAAGAGTATGATTATTCCGTCTATACAGCCAGAGATGTTCGGGCAGCGTTAGACCATGAGATCTGTAGTGTCGAGGATTTCAAAGCTCTGCTTTCACCTGCGGCAGAACCATTCCTGGAAGAAATGGCGCAGAGAGCCAGAATAGAGACAGGAAAGCATTTTGGAAATACGGTATATCTGTTTACACCTTTGTACATAGCAAATTACTGCGAAAACTATTGTGTATACTGTGGTTTTAACTGCTATAACCATATTAAGCGTATGAAGCTTAGTATGGAGCAGATCGAGCATGAAATGAAAATCATTGCGGATTCCGGCATGGAAGAAATTCTGATCCTGACGGGAGAAAGCCGCGCACAAAGTGACGTGGAATATATCGGTGAGGCATGTAAACTCGCGAGAAAATACTTCCGTATGGTAGGAATCGAAATATATCCGGTGAATACAGAGGAATATCGCTATCTTCACGAGTGCGGAGTTGATTATGTAACAGTTTTCCAGGAGACTTATGACTCGGATAAATATGAGACACTGCATCTGTTTGGCCATAAGCGGGTATGGCCGTACCGCTTTGATGCACAGGAGCGTGCCCTTCGCGGCGGTATGCGCGGCGTGGCATTCTCTGCATTGCTTGGATTATCCGATTTCCGAAAGGATGCGCTTGCCAGTGCGCTCCATGTATATTATCTGCAGAGAAAATATCCTCATGCTGAAATGTCATTGTCATGTCCGAGACTCAGGCCAATCATTAATAATGATAAGATCAATCCGCTGGACGTAGGAGAGAAACAGCTCTGTCAGGTTCTCTGTGCCTATCGTATCTTTCTGCCTTTTGTGGGAATCACTGTTTCTTCCCGTGAAAGTGCGGAATTTCGAAATGGGATTGTAAAAATTGCTGCAACGAAAGTGTCGGCAGGAGTTTCTACCGGTATTGGTGATCATGAAAGCAAATATACCGGAAAAGAAGATGATGCCGCAAAGGGTGATGAGCAGTTTGAAATTGATGATTCGCGCAGCTTTGAGATGATGTATCAGGATATGTCTGAGGAAGGGCTGCAGCCGGTACTGAATGATTATGTGTACGTCTAAGATTCTCTGCGTTACGAATCGAAAGCTGTGCGGTGAAGATTTTCTGACGCGGATAGAGCGGATCGCCGCCTGTCACCCGGCGGGGATCATCCTGCGGGAAAAAGATTTGCCGCCGGAAGAATATAAAGAACTTGCAATACAGGTGATGGAAATCTGTAGACGGCATGACGTCCGCTGTATCTTACATAATTTTGTAGGTGTTGCATTACAGCTTCGGGCAGATGCGATCCATTTGCCTCTGCATGTTCTTCAGGGGACGACAGAAGAGGAAAGATCACATTTTCGTGTCATAGGTGCATCGTGTCACAGTGTTTTGGATGCGCAGAATGCGAGGGAGCTTGGCTGTACGTATATTACAGCCGGGCATGTATTTGAGACCGATTGTAAAAAAGGTCTTCCGGGAAGAGGACTTTCATTCCTGGAAGAAGTTTGTTCTTCGGTAGAGATTCCGGTGTACGGTATCGGGGGAATTGATCCCTCGAATGTAGAGCAGGTGTATGCTGCCGGAGCAGACGGAGCATGTCTGATGAGCAGTCTGATGAGATGCGAGGACGTGCCGGGATTCTTGAGATCCATGGAGAGAGGAAAACAGGATAAATAAATGGAACAATCGCCCGGGCCGTTACGGTTCGGGCGATTGTTGTGAATGATATTTTTATCTGTTATGTTTCTGGTTGTATTCATCAACGCAGTGCTGAATTCTGTCATTCGGATTCAGAATACTGTTGATTGAACTGTCATGATTGAGTGTATCGATCATAAGAGCCATATATTTGCTCATATCGCAGTTGATATAATATGGTTTTGATAATAATTCAGGTGACTGATAGATCAGGTTTGTAGTAAGAATTCCTGTGATAAGTCCCTCTTCATATGCCTGGTCAAATTTATCCAGACCGTTTGTAAACAGACCAAATGTAGCTGCTGCAAAGATACGTTTTGCCTTGCGCTGTTTTAACTGACGTGCAACGTCGAGGATACTGTCGCCGGAAGAAATCATATCATCAAGGATGATCACGTCTTTTCCTTCTACAGAAGTTCCAAGGAACTCATGAGCGATGATCGGGTTACGTCCGTCGACGATGCGGCTGTAGTCACGGCGTTTGTAGAACATTCCCATGTCGATGTTCAGAACGCTGGCCATGTAGATCGCACGTTCTGTAGCGCCTTCATCCGGGCTGATCGCCATCATGTGATCACTGTCGATTACAAGATCATCATATGTTTCAAGGAGGCCTTTTACAAACTGGTATGTCGGACGAACGGTCTCAAATCCGTGAAGAGGAATCGCATTCTGTACACGTGGATCATGAGCGTCAAATGTAATGATATTGTCTACGCCCATACGGACAAGCTCCTGAAGAGCAAGTGCACAGTCAAGAGACTCTCTTGTGCTTCTCTTGTGCTGACGTCCTTCGTAAAGGAATGGCATGATAACGGAGATACGTCTTGCTTTTCCTCCGATCGCAGCGATGATTCGCTTCAGGTTCTGATAGTGATCGTCCGGAGACATGTGATTGACGTGACCTGTCATAGAGTATGTCAGACTGTAGTTACACACATCCACAAGGAGATATACATCCTTACCACGTACAGATTCACCGATGATACCTTTGGCTTCACCTGAGCCAAAACGAGGAACTTTTGCATCGACCAGGAAGGATTCTTTGTCGTATCCATGGAAAAGCATGTTATCTTTGAATACGGAATCTTCTTCTTTGCGCCATTGTGTGATGTAATCATTTACCATGGCACCCATTTCCTGACATCCGTCAAGAGCAATGATTCCAAGTGGTCCGACTGGAATGTTGTCTAAGTTACGTTCGCTTCTGCGTAGCATAAAATGTACCTCCTAAAATATTATCTACCCATAAGTTTCTTTTTGATTCGTATATCATCCCCAGTCATACGAAGTATCGAATAACCGCTGGTGATTCGTGAGAAAATACGTTCTGAATACAATGTGATCAGATCGTCCGGTGAAAGATTTGTTGAAATAATCGTAGATCTCTTTCTCATAAGTCTTTCGTTCAGACAGACAAACAGCTGAGAAATTGTAAAACTGTTTGAAAATTCTGTTCCGAGATCATCGATGACGAGCAGGTCACAGTCAAAGATATGCTCATAATCCAGTGTCGCATCGGAATCTTTGTCAAACTGCTTCATAGCAAAGATATCAAATAATTGTGAAGCTGTAAAGTATATTACGGAATGACTCGTATCTAACAGTTCTTTTGTCACGCAGTGTGTGAGAAATGTCTTTCCGACACCGGTGTCCCCATACAGGAATAAATTACGAAAATCTGAATCAAAGGTTTGCACGAATTCCCTGCAGACCCGGAGTGCAGTCTGCATTGCACTGTAAGAAGAACGCCCGGTAAATGCATCGATATGGTCTTCGGAATAATATTCGGTTGAAAAAGTGTCGAAATTCTCCCGTTTTAATTCCTCTTTGACATTCGACTGTGTATAGAGAAAATCAATGATCTGCTTTTTGAAACAGTGGCATTTCTCATCACCGATATATCCGGTATCGTGACAATCAGGACAGATGTATTCAAGCTCCAGATAGTCTTCAGGATAGCCGGCTTTTTTCAGAAGCAGCTTCTTCTCCTCAAAAAGAAGATGGAGATCATTCTTCAGAGAAGTGAGAGCCGTCTCGTCTCCATCCAGTAATTTCCTCGCATATGCCACGCTGAGCTCTGAGATCGTGTCATCCAGTGTCTTCAGTCTTGGAATGCGGTGATAAACTTCTTCAAAACGACTGCGCAGACGTGTTTCATTATCCAGTTGTCTCTGCTCGTAGATGCGCATGAAATAGTCATACTGAGAATTTGTTAGTGCCACGATATCATTCCTTTTCAATCTGATTCGCAAAGGAAACAGGGTTCTTTTTGCGAACCATTACTGTGTTTCAATTAATTTACTTGTCAGGTCATCCATATTTGTATAGGTGCGACCTTCAAAATTGTTGAATTTATTGCGCGACGGTTTTGTCGCTCTCTGTTTGGATGGTGCATTCAGGAGAGTCTTGTCTTTCTGGTAAGCCAGATCCAAAGCTTTGACGTCGTTCAGTGTGTGAACATTCTTGTCCATCCATTTTTTTAAGATAGAATCTGTGTAATCAAAACTCGGCTGATGGATAGCATTTATTGTTCGATTGCAGGCTTCGATGATCAGATCAGAAGAAAAGCCATATTCGTTATACCATCTCTTTATGTAAGCAAGCTCTGTTGTGGCAGGAGCTCGTCCTTTGATGCCGTAAGCATTTAACACTGCGTAGCTGTTCTGGCAGTACTGCCCGGAGCTTTCTTTTGCCTCTGACACGGTGGTAATACCATTATCATGCCATGACATTCCTACTTTTTTTATATAATGAATGCTCTTGTGACCGTTCTCTACACAGTATTCGATCAGATATTCGATCAGATCAGCTGACATACCCAGATCATCATAGAAATAGATGATGGTTTTGGATTCAGTCTGAGTCAGTGTCTTGCCGAGATACTGCTCTGTCACATGGAGTATTTCCCTGAATTCATCACGGTTGTTCTGACTTCTTTTTTGGACGGAAGAATTCGAAATAGAAACTTCCGGAGCTGACATGACAGGAATTTGTTTTTTTACTGTAACCGGAGACTCGTCCAGGCGATCCGGTACGCCGGCAGCCTTTGGCTCATAATCGAGGAGTCCCTGCTTTTTCCAGTAATTGAGTGCGCGTGTAACATCCTTTTCGGTGCAGTCCAGAGTGTCTGCAAGCATAGAGATGCTGAGCTCTTTCGAAGGATCGCTCATGTGACGGAGTAAGAGCAGGTATACTTTCACATATTCTCCGTTTGCGCACGGCATATACTTATCTATAAATTCATTTTCCAGCAGGGTCGCATTACCCTGAACATAATTTGTCAAAGTCAATTTTGTCATTTTATATTCATCCTCGTACCATTCTATCAATAGTAAATGTATTATAGCACCCGGGAAATAGCTGAAAAAGAAATATTTCGTTCAAAACAGCGCTTTTTTGTTGATAAAAAAGTGTGGAAACTGTGGATAACTAACGATTTAGGAGATTTTCTCCAATGTTTACTACGTCTCCGGCACCCATAGTTATCAACACATCACCTTTCTTACAATGTTCGAGGAAAAAGTCTTCGATTTCACCAAAGGTTGGAAAGTAATATGCATCGCGGCCTTTTGCCTTCAGAGCGTCAGCGATCTGTGCAGAAGAGACGCCGAGGTCGTCCGTTTCACGAGCTGCGTAAATGTCAGCGAGTACAATGTGATCAACATTGGAAAGAGCATCTACAAATTCATTGAATAACGCTTTTGTCCTTGTGTATGTGTGTGGCTGGAAAACACACCACAGCTCTCTGTGTGGATAATGTTTTGCGGCCAGAAGACTTGCTGTGATCTCTGTAGGATGATGTGCATAATCATCAATGATCGTGAAACCGTTCTTCTCTCCTTTGTATTCAAAACGACGATTTGTTCCCTCGAACGAAGAGAGTCCTTTCTGCATATCTTCAAAAGAAATATTCATAATATGAGCAGTCACGATCGTTGAAAGAGCATTCAAAATATTGTGGTCTCCTGTTACGGAGAGGTCGATGTGACCAATGAAGGAACCGTGTTCCATGACATCAAAAGATGCATGGCCTTTTTCGTCGTGAGTGATATTTGTCGCATAATAGTCTGAGGTTTCTTTCCTTCCGTAAGTGATCACATTGCAGTGAAGCCCATCTGTGATCTCTGTAAGATCAGGAATCTCGTCACCGATGAGAAGCGTTCCGTCTTCCGGCAAAAGTTCTGCAAATTTGCGGAATGAATTTCGGATATCCTGAAGATCTTTAAAGAAATCAAGATGATCTGCGTCAATATTCAGAATAATTGCGATCTTAGGGAAAAAATGGAGGAAACTGTTTGTGTATTCACATGCCTCCGTAACAAAAATTTCTGAATTGCCGACGCGGATATTTCCGCCGATCGCCTTCAGGATACCTCCGACAGAAAGTGTTGGATCCTGCTCGGCAGCAAGTAGAATATGGGACAGCATGGAAGTTGTAGTTGTCTTGCCATGTGTTCCGGAAATGGCGATCGGAGTATCGTAATTTGTCATAAGTTGTCCAAGAAGTTCTGCACGACTCAACATAGGAAGATTCCGGCGTTTTGCTTCTGCGAATTCTTCATTATCTTCATGAATTGCGGCGGTATATACGACAACGTCAATTCCGTCTATAATATTAGAAGCTTTCTGTCCATAGAATACAGCTGCACCCAATTGCTCCAGATGTCTGGTGAGCGGGGATTCTTTTGCATCAGATCCGGAAATTGTGAAATCTTCTTTCAATAATATTTCGGCAAGTCCGCTCATGCTGATACCGCCGATCCCGATAAAGTGAACATGTATTGGTTCATGAAAATTAATTTTATACATAAGACAATCCTTTCTAAACATACGTCAAAACTGTCATTTTCTAATCATCATCCTATATTATTATATACATATCTCAAAAAAAAACCAAGGTCAAATTTTTGTTGGATTTGTATAAAATAATTATTAATTTCCAGAATTCATTGGTAAAATTTATTCACACCGGCGTGCTTGTATGTTATACTGATAACAAGGATTCTAAGTGTGATTTTTTTTAGAGAAAATGCAGAAGATTATCTTAGAATAAATGGTCATGAGTCAGAGAAATGACCAAAGAAAGGAGTAAGGAACGCAATGAAGATTACAGATGTACGCGTGCGCAAAATGACAAAGGAAGGGAAGCTGAAAGCTGTGGTTTCCATCACTATGGATGATGAGTTCGTAGTACATGACATTAAGGTTATTGAAGGCGAGAAAGGCTTCTTTATTGCAATGCCTAGCAAGAAGACGTTGGATGGCGAGTATCGTGATATTGCGCATCCGATTAATTCTGGTACAAGAGAGCGTATTCAGAGCATTATTCTCGAGAAATTCGAGGAAGCGATGAATGAAGAAGAACAGGACAACTAAGGATTCGACATAGAGACAGATAATACAGGCACCGGAATTATGAAATCCCCCGCACAGTCAGATGTGTGGGGGATTTTTGGTGATTCATGTGTTTTTATAATTCTCCGATTTCAAAATGCATGGATTCTCCTGTGCGCGGATGCCTGAATGTGAGTCGGTAGGCGCAGAGTTTTAACTCCTGATAACCACGGATATTCGAAGCAGCGGGATTGTATTTCGTGTCCCCTGCGATCGGGCAGCCAAGGTGGGATAACTGTACCCGTATCTGATGATGACGCCCGGTATCAAGCGTAATTTTTAAGCGTGTCTGCTTATCAGATGTTTTTTCAAGTACTTCATAGTGCAGCTTTGCAATTCTGGCTCCCGGGGTGTCCGGAGAACAGACACGGGAAGTGTTTGTTCTGCCGTCTTTTACAAGATAATCCGTCAGATCACCGGAGGATTCTTTTGGACAACCGTCAACAAGTGCCAGGTAGTGCTTTCCAAACCCGGAAGAAATAATCTGGCGGCTCAGTGCAGCAGCAGCGGACTTGTTCTTTGCAAATACAAGAATACCTGAAACGGGCTGGTCTAACCGGTGGATGACTGCAATATAAGGCCGGGATCCCGTGTCTGCTCTCGCTATGTGGTTCAGGAGCATATGCTCAAGATCCGGAGTGCCGGTCTTTTTTGTCTGAGTTGCGAGCCCGTGCGGTTTCACGCATACAATGATGTCATCGTCTTCAAATAAAATATTTAAGGAATTTTTTGTTCTCATAATTTTTATAGATCATATATTCAAATGCGCTCCTAAACAACGAGGTTGCGTTCGCGACCTTCCAGGAATGCTTTGATATTTTCATAGTTTTCTGTTACAACACGAGTTCTTGCTTCTGTGCTTGCCCATGCCATATGTGGGGTGATGAAGAGCTTTGAACTGTCTTTGATCTTACTCAGAGGATTTGTCTCACGAAGTGGTTCGTGTTCAAGAACGTCAAGCCCGGCAGCTGCAATCTCATCATTGATCAATGCCTCGTATAAATCAGCATTGTTTACGACAGGTCCTCTGGCGACGTTGATAAGGATGGCGCTCTTCTTCATTTTCTTCAGTGCGGCTGCGTCGATCAGATCACGTGTGAGATTTGAGAGAGGGCAGTGAACAGAAAGGATATCTGCCTGTGCAAGAAGCGTGTCAAAGTCAACGCGTGGATAATCTGTGCAGGTGCTTTTGCCGGAAGCAGAGTAGAAGATGACCTTACAGCCGAAGGCTGCAGCGATTCTTGCCACCATGCGCCCGATTCCGCCCATGCCGATGATACCCCATGTTTTACCTGCAAGCTCGAAGAATGAGCGGTCAAAGTTTGAAAAACGTTTCTGCGCAGAGTATTCACCTGATTTTACATAGCTGTCATAGTGTGGAAGGTTTTCTAAAAGATAAAGAGCGAGTGCAAATGTGTGCTGCGCAACGGCTTCTGTGCAGTAATTGCGTACATTTGCAACGCGGATTCCGCGGCTTTTGCAGTATTCGATGTCGACGTTGTCAAAGCCTGTAGCAAATTCACAGATCAGTTTGACGTTTTTCGCTTCTCTAAGGGTCTCTTCGTTCATTGGGAGTTTGTTGTTGATGATGATGTCGGCATCTTTGACTCTTTCTTTTCCATCGGTGGTATTATCTGTATTTGAGTAACTCGTTACATCACCGAATTCTTCAAAACAGGAAATATCTATATCGGTTCCGACACTGTCGCGTTCTGTTATTACAATTTTCATGATGCTATACCTCCATAAACTGGTTTGATGTGTTTTATTCTATCATATTTATAAAAGAACTGCTATATGGGAAAAGTAAAAGGAAGGGTTGACAAAACAGGGGGATTCCATTAAAATTACGGATAATTGAACAGTTCACCTGTAATGATAGTTACAAAAGGTGAAATAGCGATGAAGAGGAATAGTAGTCGGTCGAACATATTACAGAGAAGAATCGTATGCTGAGAGATTTTGTATGAGAACCCGATAAACCTGCCTTGGAGCTTCCGTGTGAAAAGCATGGCGCATGCATCGGCGTTAACGATGGAATGAGAGAACTGCCCGGAGGCAGTTAATTAGGGTGGTACCGCCGAGCTTTCGGTCCCTTGTGGATGGAAAGACCGGGGGTTCTTTTTTATTTTCATTGTAAATATTAGGAAAGAAAGAGGAGAGAGACATGGCAAAGCAGCAGAAAATGGTAAAAAACATCACTTCCCGTGATGAAGATTTCGCTCAGTGGTACACAGACGTTGTACGCGAAGCAGAATTATGTGATTATTCGAGCGTAAAAGGATGCCTTAACTACCTTCCAAACGGATATGCGATCTGGGAGAGAATCCAGGCAGACCTTGACAGACGTTTTAAAGAGACAGGCGTAGAGAACGTATATCTTCCAATGCTGATCCCGGAATCACTTCTTGAGAAAGAAGCGGATCATATCGAAGGATTTGCACCGGAAGTTGCGTGGGTTACACATGGTGGTATGGAGAGACTTCAGGAGAGACTCTGCATTCGTCCTACATCAGAGACACTTTTCTGTGATATCTGGGCTAGAACTGTAAAATCACACAGAGATCTTCCAAAAGTATGGAACCAGTGGAATTCCGTTCTTCGCTGGGAAAAGACAACAAGACCATTCCTTCGCTCAAGAGAATTCCTGTGGCAGGAAGGTCATACAATCCATGCGACATATGAGGAAGCAGAAGCAAGAACGATCCAGATGTTCCATGTATATGAAGACTGTTACAAGGAGACAATGGCAATTCCATACGTATCAGGAAGAAAGGCAGAGCACGAGAAATTTGCAGGAGCGCAGGATACTTATACAGTAGAGGCTCTCATGCATGACGGAAAAGCGCTTCAGTCTGCGACAAGCCACTTCTTCGGAAGCGGATTCCCGGATGCATTCGGAATTAAATATGTAGATAAGAACAATGAACTTCAAAGCGTATACGAGACATCCTGGGGATGGTCTACAAGAAGTATCGGAGCACTTATTATGGTTCACGGTGATGATGACGGTCTTGTACTTCCGCCACATGTTGCTCCGATTGAGTGCCGTATCATTCCGATCGCGCAGCATAAGGAAGGTGTCCTTGACAAGGCAGATGAACTTCTCGCTGCACTTAAGAAAGCCGGATACAGAGTGAACATTGATGATTCTGAGAAGAGTCCGGGATGGAAATTCGCAGAGCAGGAGAAGCTCGGTATTCCTACACGTATCGAGATCGGACCAAAGGATCTTGAGAACAATCAGGTTGTTGTTGTTCGCCGTGATACCCGTGAGAAGATCATTGTTTCAATGGATGAGATCGCAGTAAAACTTCGTGACATTCTTGAGACGATCCAGTCTGATATGTATGACAGAGCAAAAGAATTCCTTGACAGTCATATCTTCGAGGCGACAAATCTTGATGAGATGAAAGAGCAGTTCACAAAGAACCGTGGATTTGTAAAAGCATGCTGGTGCGGAGATCCTGCGTGTGAAGGTGAAGTGAAATATGTGACAGGCGGAGCAGCGACAAGATGTCTGATTGAAGATGAAGAATTTATCTCAGACAAATGTATTTACTGTGGAAAGCCTGCAAAACACATGGCATACTGGGGCAAATCTTACTAAAATATACGTTGAGATAAAGAGGCTGTTTGAAAAAACAGTCTCTTTCTTTTATAATAGAAGCAGAATGTAGGGAAAGGAGAAGCATACATGGTTGAAATACAGATTCCTGAAAAAGTAAATAAGATCATTCATACGCTTCAGGCACATGGGTATGAAGCATATGCAGTAGGAGGATGTGTGCGGGACTCTTTCCTTGGAAGGATCCCGATGGACTGGGATATCACGACATCTGCCATGCCGGAGGAGACGAAGGCATTGTTTCCGCATACATTTGATACCGGTATTGAACATGGAACGATCACGGTGCTTTTAGATCATGAAGGGTTTGAAGTGACAACGTATCGCGTGGACGGAAAATACGAGGACAGCCGTCATCCGAAAGAGGTCACATTTGTTCGGAATCTGAAAGAAGATCTTCTTCGAAGGGATTTTACGATCAATGCGATGGCATATAATGAAAAAGACGGACTTGTCGATATCTTTGGAGGAATGGAAGATCTCAGGTCGGGTGTGATCCGATGCGTCGGTGATGCAAGATCAAGATTTTCTGAAGATGCACTTCGAATTTTGCGGGGAGTGCGATTTGCCGCTCAGCTCGGATTTGATATTGCACCGGATACAAAGGAGGGGATGCGTGAACTTGCTCCTACGCTCCGGAATATCAGTGCAGAAAGAATTCAGACTGAACTCGTTAAGATGCTTTGTTCGCCAAGACCGGATATGCTCAGGGAAGCGTGGAAGCTTGGTATCACGAAAGAATTTATACCGGAATTTGATGAAGCGATGGAGATCACGCAGGAAAATCCACACCATATGTATTCTGTAGGGGAGCATATCCTGCATGCGCTTATAAATGTGAGAAACGACAAGGTACTCCGGCTTGCAATGTTATTTCATGATATCGGAAAAACGAAGGCAAAGACGGTAGATGAGAATGGAGTGGCTCATTTCAGGGGGCATGAGGAAATGAGCGAGAAGATGGCAGGTGAAATCTTAAAGAGACTGAAGTTTGATAATGATACACTGAACCGCGTAAAGAAGCTTGTGTATTTTCATGATTACTATATGCCGTTGGAGCCGAAGTATGTGCGAAGAGCGATCAATAAGATCGGGGAAGAACTCTTCCCGCTTTATCTGGAAGTGCGAAGGGCAGATGTTCTTGCTCAAAGTCATTATCAATTAGAAGAGAAGCTTTCGGAGATCGGGACGGTGAAGAACCTGTATGAAGAGATCATGGAAAAGAAAGAGTGTGTTTCACTCAAAACACTTGCAGTGGGTGGCCGTGATCTGATCGAGGCCGGAATGAAGCCGGGAAAAGAAATTGGAACGACACTCGCGCGTCTTTTGGAACTCGTGATCGAACATCCGGAATTAAATACAAAAGAAGAGCTTTTAAAGCATATATAAAAACGATATTGTTTCTTTTGTGGGCGTCTATGACTTGGTCCCTGAGAAAGGAATAAATATTCCCCTGTACGCATACATTGAAAAGAATGGATTTGGGTGAGAGGTACAGGGGTTTTGTTATGCAGGAATATGAACTGAATATACTGGAACAATATGATTTGGAAATAAAGAACACCCGAAAAACAAGAGGAGCGTTTCTTTGTGAGACAGAACAGGGATTGTTTCTGTTGAAAGAGGCGATGATATCGGACAAACGTGCGGAAGTGTTAAATAGCCTCGGCAATATACTGATAAGATCCGGATATGAAAAAATAGACAGGATCCGTTCAAATAAAGACGGGAATCTGATCAGTGTATCAGAAGATGGAAGCAGGTATATATTGAAGCATTGGTATTATGGAAGAGAATGCGATGTCCGCAGAAACAGAGAATTGTTTGAGGGAGCTGCGAATCTGGCAAGACTTCATCTGGTGATGAAGATGCCGGTGAGTGAATGCGAGATGGAAGCACCTCTGATAAAGATCTATGAGTCAAGAAACCGGGAACTCAGGAAAGTCAGACAGTTTGTTCGGAGCAGGTCGGCAAGGGGAGAATTTGAGCTGCAGTTTCTGAAAGAATTTGAGGGATTATTTGAATGGGCGAGAGCAGGGATCTCGGAACTTCGACTGTCAGAGTATGAAGAACTGTACAGAGAGAGTCAGAGAGAACAGGTCTGGATCCACGGAGAATATAATTATCACAATATCCTGTTTACACAGGATGGTATTGCAACGACATGCTTTGAAAAGTGTAAGTGCAATGTTCAGGCGGAAGATCTGTATTACTTTTTGAGGAAAGCAATGGAGAAACACAGGTGGAATGTGAGACTGTGTGACTGTATGCTCAATGCGTACAATGCAGTACGTCCAATGGATGAAAGAGAAATGGAATACTTGAAAATACGATTCATTTATCCGGAGAAATTCTGGAAGATCGCGGGGGCTTATTATCGCTCGAACAAAGCATGGATTTTGGTGAAAAATGTCGAGAAATTTCAGGTTGCAGTGTCGCAGACGGAGGAAAAAAAACAATTATTAAAAGATATCTTTGGATTTTCCCTCTGATTGGGCAAATTTACTTGACAAAGAGAGTAGAATATGATAAAAATATTTAGCGTCGAATCTTAAAAAAGCCTTATAAATCAAGGGTTTCAGAGGTGTTTACTTGACATCGTAACACAGAAACGTCATAATATATTTAAGGTAACAAGAAAAGAACGGTAGGAGGAATAATAGATATGAATAAGACAGAATTAGTTGCAGCAATTGCAGCTCAGGCAGAGTTGTCAAAAAAAGATTCAGAGAAAGCATTGAAGGCTTTTGTTGATGTTGTTACAGAAGAGTTGAAAAAAGGTGAGAAGATCCAGCTTGTTGGATTTGGAACATTCGAAGTAAGCGAAAGAGCAGCAAGAGAAGGAAGAAATCCTCAGACAGGTGAGACAATGAAGATCG
Source organism: Eubacteriales bacterium (assembly GCA_030526265.1). Classification (GTDB taxonomy): domain Bacteria; phylum Bacillota; class Clostridia; order Lachnospirales; family Lachnospiraceae; genus Claveliimonas. Next base: position 26,137 of record JAUNDE010000018.1, read on the forward strand.
AAGCTTCTAAAGCACCTAAATTCAAAGCTGGTAAAGCATTGAAGGATGCTATCAACGCTTAATTGAGTTTGATTGTCTATTATAACTAACGAAAGCATCGGGAGGAATCCCGGTGCTATTTTTCTTAATAAACAGGAGAATCATTATGAGACTGGATAAATTTTTGAAAGTTTCCAGATTGATCAAGAGAAGAACTGTCGCAAATGAAGCATGTGATGCAGGACGCATTCTTGTAAATGGAACAGTTGCGAAGGCATCGATGAAAGTGAAGCCTCAGGATGTGATCGAGATTGTATTTGGAACAAAGACAGTAAAGGTGGAGGTTCTGGAGATCAGAGACACCACGAAGAAGGAAGAGGCAAAGGATCTGTTTCGATATCTGTAATAATCATGATATTTCCGGCATATGCTGAATTGTCGGAAAGGTTGTGATAAATTATGGAAGAAAAGCAAGTGAGAGGTCCACATAAGCTCGTGATAAATAATCGAAAAACAAGTCTGATCACAGGGGTTTTGGATGTATTATCATTTGATCTGAATGAAGTTCTGCTGGAGACAGAACAGGGGATGCTGATGATCAAAGGGACGGATCTTCATGTAAACAGACTGAATCTTGAAAAAGGAGAAGTTGATCTGTCCGGAAATATTGACAGTGTTGCATATTCGGATATTCATGGTCAGAAGAAAAATGGAGATTCCTTTCTGCAGAAACTATTCCGGTAGAGAAGGCATTTGCTTATGTCAGGACTTAGAATAGAGGGAATGGCATTTTTGACGGCTGTGCTGACGGGAATGATTTTGGTCTGTGGCTATACATGTATCAGAAAGTTTCGAAGAGTGATCACACATTCTTCGGTCATGATTGCGATCGAGGATGGACTGTACTGGCTTATCACGTCAATTTATGTTTTTCTGCAGATATTTCGTACGAGTAATGGGAGCATCAGGTGGTACTTTGTGGCAGGTGTTGTCATTGGATGTGGCATATTTTGGAAATTAAGCAGAATGCTGTCATGGATATTGCGAAAATCTGCTGAAAAAGAAGAAGAGAAATTAGAAAAAACTATTGAATTCAATGATGAAAAACGATAGTATAAAAGTAGTATGATCTGGATACTTTTCATAAGGTATCAAAGTAAGGGTGAGTATATAATATGAGTAACAAGAGAAGAAGCCGGAAGAAAAATTCTCTCAGATATCACAAAGCAAGTGTTCTGGGAATCAGTATGATTCTGATCTTACTTGTGGTGGTGGTGTCGGTTGGAAGCCTTTCTCTCAAAGCGAAGAACAGCGCTTATATAGCACAGGAAGCAGAGCTGGAAGCAAAGATTGCAGAGCAGGAAGAACGTGCGAAAGAGATTGATGAACTGGAGGCTTATGTTGGAACCGATGAATATGTAGAACAGGTTGCAAAGGACAAACTGGGACTTGTTCATGAAGATGAGATTATATTTAAAAATAACAATTAATGAAATTACGAAAGAGAAGCTTTGGAAATGTTCCAAAGCTTCTTTTCTTTTAGAAATCTGGAGGATATCTCATGGAAGAAGTTATGAAACAGGAAGTGTTCGCAAATCCATATGTCATGCAGATTGATAAATTTGCAAGGTCGTTGAAACATTTGTCGGAAGCATTTCTTTGTATGGAAGATTATAAAGGAATGATCACAGAGGAAGAGATGGAGGATATGTTTTCTTATGTGACAGATCATGTGTGTGGCCATTGTGATAATAGGAACCGGTGTCTTGCAGAACAGAAGGAAGAAACAAGACAAATGCTTCATGAGATTTTATGTGCGGCAGAGGAGTATGGTGCGGAGCTAAATGTTGAATTGAAGAGGACTCTTGAGAAGAGGTGCAACAGGGCACCGGAATTTCTGGAAGAAGCGCTGAATGTGTTCGGGGAAGTAAAGCAAAAACTTCTCTGGAACAATCGAATCGTGCAAAACAGAGAGGGCTGTGCATCGTCGCTTGTATCCTTTGCGGACATGATCTCCTGTGCAGCAAGAGAGCTGGATGCAGGGATATTTCTGGACGAGCGGATGGAACGAAAGTTGAAAAATCGCTTTAAAAAAAGTGGCATCAAATTGATCAGTACAGTATTTTTTGTGTATCGGAACGGAAAGCATGAATTTCATCTGACGCTGAAGACAGCGAAAAGGCAATGTGTAACGACAAAGGAAGTTGGGCGTATGGTTTCAGAATGTGTCGGAAAAACGATGACTCCGCGCGCAGATGAGCAGCTGATCATATGGGATGAGTACAGTACAATCGTCCTGCAGGAGGCAGTCCGGTTTCAATCCATTCAGGGTGTTGCAAAGATAGGGAAAGATTGTCAGAAGATATCAGGCGACACCTTTTTTATGACAAAGCTAAGCGGCGGAAAAGAAGGGATTGTATTGTCAGATGGAATGGGTTCCGGTAAGCGTGCGTTTCGGGAAAGCGCAATGGTCGTAGAAATGCTGGAGGAGCTTCTTGTTGCAGGCTTTCCACCAAAATCCGCAATACAGATGTTAAATACTGCGTTGGTAGTTGGCCGGGAGGAGATTGTCTTCTCTACTGTTGATATGTGTGTGATCGATCTGTATGAAGGGGTGTGTGAGTTCTTTAAAGCAGGAGCGTCTACTTCGTTTATTCGCCATCGGGACCATGTTGAGAAACTGGCCTCCAGTTCTCTCCCGGTTGGTGTATTACAAAACATTGAGATCAATCATGTGAGAAGAAAACTGGAGGATGGGGACATGATCGTACTGATCACGGATGGAGTGATGGATGCTTTTCCTGTAAATGAGCAGGAGGCGATACTCGGAGCATTGATCCAGGGAGCAAAGAGTGAGAATCCAAAAGAGATAGCACATTATGTATTAGAACAGGTACTTGCTTTTGGTAATACGAAACCGGCAGATGACATGACCGTGATGGTTGTGGGGGTGTGGGAGATATAGGGAGCTATCGCATTTGTCCGGATGTGCTTTTTAGCGGCGGAAACTAAAAAATGCGTGGACATTGCAGGGTTATATGTATATGATAAGCATATAATAAACAGATAAAAAATACCTGGTGAGAAGATGATTGAAAAAGTAAAAAACTACATGCTGCAAAAACGCATGGTTCAAAAAGATGATAAGATCGTTGTAGGCATATCGGGAGGTCCGGATTCCATATGCCTTCTTTGTGTGCTTGCAGAACTTAAGGAAGAGTTCGGGTATGAGCTTGCGGCAGTTCACGTAAATCACATGCTGCGCGGAGAGGATGCAGATCTTGATGAGCAATTTGTGACAGATTTTTGTGACAAAATGCAGGTGCCGCTGAATGTTGTACGTGAGGATGTAAAAGTATATGCGGAGAAATATCATCTGTCCACGGAAGAGGCCGGGCGAGAGGTGAGACGACAGGCGTTTGAGCAGACAATGAGGCTTTATGATGGGAATAAGATCGCCCTTGCACATCACATGAATGATAATGCAGAGACTGTGCTTTTCCATCTGGCGAGGGGAACCGGTGTGAAAGGGGCAGCAGGAATACAGCCGATATCGGGAAACTACATTCGCCCGCTCCTTTGCCTGAAGAGAGAAGAAATCGAAGCGTATCTGCAGGAAAAGGGCATTAAAAGCTGTCTAGATAAGACAAATCTGGAAAATCTATATACGAGGAATAAAATACGAAATGAGATCATTCCGTATTTTCGGGAACATATCAATGAAAAGACAGTGGAACACATCTATGCATTTACAGAACAGATGAGAGAACTGAAAGCATTTGTGGACAGTTTCGTGCGTGAGAAGTTTGATGAGATTGTCGTTGTAAAAGAGGATGCATATTTTCTTCCTGTTGAAGAACTTGAGAAAACAGATCCTGCACTGCGGTCATATCTGATTCGCGAAGTGATCGTTCAGGCGGCTGGACGAGAGAAAGATATTGAATCCATTCATCTGCGAGATGTGGAAGAGCTGATGCGCAAACAGTCCGGAAGACAGATCGACCTGCCATATGGGCTTAGAGCATTCAGGGAATATGATGATATCTGTATCAGGGAAAAAGAGGAATCTGAAGAGAAACTGTTTGTAGAGCTGATGGAAAGTGGTGAAGAAACAGATGGTTTTCACAGGATGATCGAAGTTTCGCAGAGGGATGTGAAGCTGGAAATACGTATGTTTTGCAGAGAAAAAAACTGGTCTGCATTTGTGGAACAACCCTACACGAAGTGGTTTGATTATGATATAATAAAAAATAGCATTGTCCTTAGAACAAGGCAGCCGGGAGATTGTATCACGATCAATGACTGTGGACAGACACAGAAGCTGAAAAAGTATTTTATCAATAACAAAATACCGGAAGCAAAAAGAGACAGGATCTTGCTTCTTGCAGATGGCAGCCACATTATGTGGATCGTCGGATACAGGCAGAGTAAGAAATACCAGATAACGGATACAACAAAAAAAGTATTGGAAATAAAAATTTTTAATTACGGAGGAAAAAACAATGGCAGAAAGTATTAGAGTATTAGTGTCAGAAGAAGATGTCGATAAGAAGATTTATGAGATCGGCACACAGATCAGCAAAGATTATGAAGGGAAAGATCTTCATATTATCGGTATCTTAAAGGGAAGCGTTTTCTTTATGTGTGAACTTGCAAAAAGAGTAACCGTACCTGTTACGATGGACTTCATGAGTGTATCAAGTTACGGTGCCGGAACAATCTCAAGCGGAATCATCAACATTAAGAAAGATCTTGATGAATCGCTTCAGGGCAAGGATGTACTGATCGTTGAGGATATCATTGACTCGGGAAATACACTTTATCATTTGCTTGACATTTTGAAAAAGAGACATCCTAGAAGTATCAAGATCTGTACATTGCTTGATAAACCGGAGAGACGTGTGAAAGACGTGAAAGTAGACTACGTATGCTTCCAGATTCCGGATGAGTTTGTAGTTGGATACGGACTTGATTACGCTCAGAAATATAGAAATCTTCCATACATCGGCGTAGTGGAAGGCATAGAGTAGGAGGAAATAAAATATTGGAAAATGGAAAAAGACGTGGACCTGGGAACATTTTGTTTGTCATTATGATCCTGGGCTTGCTGGCTGGGATGTGGTACACGAATCGCTGGGATTCGAATGCCAAACGGCTGACATATCAGGAGTTTGAAAAAATTGTTGAGGATCAGAAGGTTGAAGATGTTGTGATCATTCAGAACAATGATGTGCCAACCGGAAGAGTAAAACTGACACGAAGTGATGATGATGCACAATGGGTACTTAATGTATCAGATGTAAATGAAGTCTGTCAGTTTCTCAGAGAAGAAAATGTGGAGTACACGATGACGGATGTTCCGGGAGAAGACTGGTTTGCCTCTGCAATCTATCCGATCGTTGTTATGCTGATGGGTGTGCTTTTGCTTCTCTTTATCATGAATCGTCAGGCAGGCGCAGGCAATAAAGCGATGAATTTCGGAAAGAGCCGTGCAAAGATGCATGATGGTTCTGATAAGAAAGTGACATTTGCTGATGTGGCAGGCCTTCAGGAAGAAAAAGAAGAGTTGGAAGAAATCGTTGATTTTCTGAAAGCTCCTAAAAAATACATTCAGGTTGGAGCCAGAATTCCCAAAGGTGTTCTGCTTGTGGGACCACCTGGAACAGGTAAAACATTGCTTGCTAAAGCAGTAGCCGGAGAGGCAGGAGTTCCATTCTTTACGATTTCCGGATCTGACTTCGTTGAGATGTTTGTCGGTGTCGGTGCATCCAGAGTAAGAGATCTGTTTGCTGATGCGAAGAAGAATGCTCCATGTATTATCTTTATTGACGAGATTGATGCCGTTGCAAGACGACGTGGTACCGGTATGGGCGGCGGACATGATGAGAGAGAACAGACACTGAACCAGCTGCTTGTTGAAATGGACGGATTTGGTGTCAATGAGGGGATTATCGTAATGTCTGCGACAAACCGTGTAGACATTCTGGACCCTGCGATTCTCAGACCGGGTCGATTTGATCGTAAAGTCGGTGTCGGAAGACCGGATGTAAAAGGAAGAGAGGAAATCCTGAAAGTTCATGCCAAGGGCAAACCGCTTGGCGATGATGTGGATTTGAAACAGATCGCACAGACAACTTCCGGATTTTCAGGGGCAGACCTTGAGAATCTTCTGAACGAGGCTGCGATCTATGCAGCAAAAGATAATCGTGTTTTCCTTAGACAGGATGATATTCGTCGAGCATTTGTAAAAGTGGGCATCGGAGCAGAGAAGAAGAGTAAGGTTGTCTCAGAAAAAGAGAAAAAGATCACGGCTTACCATGAAGCGGGTCATGCGGTCCTGTTCCATGTACTTCCGGATGTCGGACCTGTTTACAGTGTATCGATCATACCGACCGGTATGGGGGCTGCAGGTTACACAATGCCGCTTCCGGAGAAGAATGAGATGTTTAACACAAAGGGCAGGATGCTTCAGGATATTACAGTCGCACTCGGCGGACGTATCGCAGAAGAAATCATTTTTGACGATATTACAACAGGTGCGTCACAGGATATCAAGCAGGCGACAGCTACTGCAAGAGCAATGGTAACCAAATATGGTATGTCTGATAAGATCGGCCTGATCAATTATGACAGTGATAATGATGAAGTCTTCATCGGAAGAGATCTGGCACATGCACAGAGAAGTTACGGTGAGCAGATTGCCGGGATGATCGATGAAGAAGTAAAGAATATTGTTGACACATGTTATAAACGCGCTAGACATATTATTGAGAAATACCATTTTGCTCTTGAGGCATGTGCACAGTTACTGCTTGAAAAAGAAAAGATTACGAGAGAGGAATTTGAGGCATTGTTCGAGGGTGTGGAAATATCAGAAGACTAGAGAATGATGTAAAACGACTATGAATAAAAAAGCTTTTTTTTGCGATGGAACAGATAATTATGTGATACCGTCAGAACCGGGACCACTTGAGATGGTAGAATTTCTTTTTCGAACTGCAGCGGGGGATGTTGACAAAGTATCTTTGTGCTCGCGAAATCAGACGTTTGAGATGACAAAGAGGGAAACAAAAGGCGGCTTTGATTATTACCACATCTTCATGGAGATGGGGAAGGATACATTCGTGTATTATTTCCAGATCCAGAAAGGTGAAGAAGTTGCCTACTATGACCAGAGTGGATCGACGTACGGATATCGCGAAGAGTATGCATTTAAGATATGTCCCGGATTTTCTACACCGGACTGGGCGAAGGGTGCGGTTATGTACCAGATCTTTACAGACCGGTTTAACAATGGTGATCCGTCCAATGATGTGCTGGACAGAGAATACTGTTATATCAATGAACATGTAAAGAAAATTGAGGACTGGGATCAGTATCCGGCAGAATCAGATATCCGCAACTTTTATGGCGGAGATCTGAAAGGAGTCTGGGATAAGCTGGATTATCTTCAGGATCTGGGTGTTGAAGTGATTTACTTCAATCCACTGTTCGTGTCTCCGTCGAATCACAAATACGATATTCAGGACTATGATTACATCGATCCACATTATGGGGTGATCGTGAAAGATGAAGGAAGAGTTCTGAAAAAGAATGAGCTGGATAATCGAAAAGCAACGAAATTCCAGAAACGAGTGACGGACTTTAGAAATCTGGAAGCGAGCAACAAATTCTTTGCTGATCTTGTGGCAGAGATTCACAGAAGAGGTATGAAAGTCATTATTGACGGGGTCTTTAATCATTGCGGATCCTTCAATAAGTGGCTGGATAAAGAACTGATCTATGAAGGTAAAGTTGGGTTTGAGCCTGGAGCATATGTGACATCTGACAGTCCGTACAGGGATTATTTTGACTTCGCAAACAATGATGAGAAAGAATGGCCGCACAATGATACGTACGACGGATGGTGGGGTCACAGTACACTGCCAAAGCTGAATTACGAGGCGTCAAAAGAACTGGAAGATTACATCCTCCGTATCGGACAGAAATGGGTGTCAGAGCCTTACAATGTCGATGGATGGAGACTTGATGTGGCAGCCGATCTCGGACATTCATCAGAGTACAATCATAGCTTCTGGAAGAAATTCCGGAAGGCGGTGAAAGAAGCAAACCCGAATGCGATCGTGCTGGCAGAGCACTATGGGAACCCGCAGCCGTGGCTGATGGGAGATGAGTGGGACACTGTCATGAATTACGATGCATTCATGGAGCCGGTCACATGGTTCCTTACCGGGATGGAAAAACACAGCGATTCCGAGAATTTTGGAATGCGGGGAAATGCGGATGCATTTGTTGCATCGATGACATATAATATGGCGCGCTATACGACATCATCCCTTCAGGTGGCGATGAATGAACTCTCGAATCATGATCATTCGAGATTCCTGACAAGAACGAATCATTTCGTTGGAAGACTCGGGAAAGCAAGTCCGGAGGATGCTAACAACAATGTAAACAAGGCAGTGATGCGGGAAGCAGTTGTGATGCAGATGACATGGGTCGGAGCTCCGACGGTGTATTACGGAGATGAGGCCGGTGTGTGTGGATTTACAGATCCGGATAATCGAAGAACGTATCCGTGGGGGCATGAAGATAAAGAACTGATTGCTTTTCACAGAGATATGATCCGTATTCACAGGGAGAATAAAACACTGAAAACCGGATCGATCAAGATGTTGACTTCTCAGTGGGGTGTGTTAGCATATGCACGTTTTGACAAAGAGAATCAGATTATTGTAATCGTGAATAACAGTGATTCACTCAAACAGGTGACCGTTCCGGTATGGCAGGCAGAATGTCCGATGAAGGGCAGTCTGAGAAGACTTGTCTACACATATGAGAAAGGATATACGACAGAGCACGAGGAATTCCTGATCATGGATGGAGAAATAGTGGTGAATATGGGAAGTCATTCTGCACTTGTCCTGAAAAATATGGGGTATTAAAAGAAAAAAGCCTTTGTCAGAAAAATTGAAATCTGATGCAAAGAAGCATTACAGGTAAGATAAAACGAGAGAAAGCGAATGGAAATCCAATCGCTTTCTCTCATTTTATCTAAAGGGGTCAGTAATTATATTATAAATCCTCGCATTTTTCTGTAGTGTAAACGACGCCTTCCTTCATAACAAATGCACAGTCAAGAAGTGCCATGTGATCTGTCATTAGATCTCGCTTCCATGCTGAAATATCAGCTAGCTTACCAACTTCAATGGTACCGATCTTATCGTCTAACTGAAGAATTTCTGAGTTGACTCTGGTTGCTGCTTCCAAAGTACGGAATGGATCCATTCCGCTGTCTCTCCAGGCCTTGAATTCATAACCGCTCTCATAGTTGTTATGTGTTGCAACCATATCTGTTCCATAACCGAGTTTACATCTGGAATTAACAATTACTTCACGTCCGGCCTGCATTCTCTCTTTGTAAAGTTCAAGTTTTTCCCGGTACTCAGGCTGTTTTGTCTGAATAGCAACTGGATCATAATGAACTGCTTCTTCATATGGACAGAATGTAGGAACCACATATACATTATTCTCAACAATCATATCTTCTGTCTCTTTGTCCATCAGTGAGCAGTGCTCCATACCATCGATACCGGCTTTGATGAGTTTCTGCTGAAGAGGCGCGCTGTAAACATGAGCGGTAAACCAGACTATTATGATACGATCGAAGGTCAGCACAATAACATCCTGTATTT
>JAUNDE010000071.1 GCA_030526265.1 Eubacteriales bacterium
ATCATTCAAAATCAAGTGAAAAGAAAGGAAAAAAAAGTATGGAAAATTTAAAATTGACAAGGGTTGATTTCAGACTCATTCATGGACAGGTTATGACAAGATGGGCAAAGAAATATGACACGAAAGCCGTTGTTGTTATTGATGACCGTTCAGCATCCAATGCATTGTTGAAAAAGATTCTGCTTGGGGCAGCACCGGCAGGTGTTAATGTTCTTGTTGAATCTGTTGAAAGTGCCGCAGCAAAATGGAAAGAAGGTGCATTCCCGACAGAAAGTCTTATTGTTCTGTTTAAAGATACAGACACAGCACTCAGAGCACATAAAGCTGGTGTTGGATACACATCTCTTCAGATTGGAGGAATTGAAGGCTCTGGAGATAAGAAGAATGTTTATAAGAATGTAGTAATGTCTGATGCAGAGGCAGCACAGTTAAAAGAACTGGGAGAAGCAGGTGTGAACGTATTCTTCCAGCCAATCCCGGAGGATGCAGAGTATTCTCTTGAAGATGCACTGAAGAAATTCTAATTTCCGGGTAATCATTTTTGGTGACAGGCAACTGTTCATATATAGAAGTGTACCAAAAGGAAAAAGGAAAAAGGAGGGTAAAATTATGGTACAGGCTTTATTAATGGCTTTATTAGCACTTTTGAATGGTATTCAGGGCCCACTTCACTGGTATATGTTCCGTGAGCCAGTTATGGCTGGTTTCTGGGTAGGTTTGATTTACGGTGATCCGGTACAGGGTACAATCATTGGTGCGACAATCAATGTTTCATATCTGGGATGGATCAGTGCGGGTGGAGCAAATGCATCCGACTTATACTGGGCTGGTCTTCTCGGTACTTTTGTTGCAATCAAGGGAGGTATGTCACTTGATACCGCAGTAGCTTTCGCGGTTCCGATCGGTCTGTTAGGAAACTATGTTCATGTAGCATACATGACACTTGCGTCAGTATGGCCGACACGAATGGATCAGCTTGCTGCAAAGGGCGACTGGAAAGGAATCCGCAGATTGCAGCTTATGGGTGGTCCGGCACTCGTTCTTGTGCTCCGTGCACTTCCGGTATTTTTGATCGCGTTGTTTGGTGGGGATCTGATTCAGATCTTTATCGATGCACTTCCGGTATGGGCAATGAACGGTCTTGCCGCTGTTGGTAAACTGCTTCCTGCTCTTGGAATGAGTATGTTGTTGAAATTTATGTTTAAGAAAGAGCTCTTACCATTTTTTGCATTAGGTTTTGTAATCGCAGCATATACAGGAATGACAGACTTGTTAATGTTCGCGTGTGTGGGAGTTTGTCTGGCTGCAATTCTTATTAAAATGGGATTCTGTGGTGAAGAGAAAGGAGTGGTATAACAATGGCTGAAAAGAAAACATTGACAAAAAAAGATATCAAGAAAGCCGCATTGACATGGCATGCGACATCACACTTGACATATAACTATCAGAGACTTCAGGCTGGTGCTATGGCTACTGTGATGGGACCGATCTTTGCAAAACTGTATCCGGATAAGCCGGAGAAGATTAAAGAAGGTTGTGAAAGACAGATGCTGTACTTCAATACGGAACCTCGTGTTGGTGCGATTATTCCGGGTATGACAGTAGCGCTTGAGGAAGCTTATGCAAATGATCCGGAAGGCGGCGTAGATGGGAATTTGATCACAGAGATCAAGACAGCATTGATGGGCCCTATGGCGGGTATCGGTGATACCGTCTGGGCAGGTCTTATTAAACCAATTATCTTAAGTATTACACTTGCATGGGCAATGCAGGGATACGTGGCAAGTGCATGGTTATACTTCCTGATTTTCTTCTGCTTTGACCTTGGTCTTACATATTATATGTTCACACGTGGTTACAAACTGGGTGCTGATTCTGTAGACCGTTTCCTGGAAGGTGGATTTGTAAAGACCGTTACTACTGCGATTGGGATTGTCGGAATGTTCTGCCTTGGTGCGATGATTGTAAAATACGTAGGTATTAAGGCTGTTCTCACGCTGGAAATGACAACGACTACATTGGATTTCGGAGAAATTCTGAATAAGATCGTTCCGTCATTCCTTCCATTGGCGATGACTCTGCTTTCTTACTGGATGCAGGTAAAAGGGAAAAAGGTTACAACAGTATTGCTTGTTCTGTTCGTAATCGGATTTGTCGGAGGAGCTGTTGGCTTCTTAGGTTAATGATTGATTGAAAGAGGCGGTGGGACTGCCGGATCATTTTTGATGGTGGTCCTCTGCTGTTTCTCGTGGAAAAATGAGGAGATGATAAAATGGTAAATATTTTGATTGTAACTCACGGGCCACTTGCGCAGGCATTAAAAGAAAGTTCTGCAATGTTTTTTGGCTCAATGGCAGATAGTCTGTCAACGATTGGTCTGTTCCCAACAGACAGCCCAGAGGAATTAAAAGATAGAATTGTTGAAGAAGTAAATAAGATTGATGATGGAGATGGTGTCATGATATTTGTCGATATCTTCGGCGGATCTCCATTTAATATGACCGCAATGGCAATAGATGAATTACAGAATGATCACAAGATTCAATGTTTTACCGGTGTAAATATGCCGCTTCTTATGGAAGCACTGACAAACTGTGAGACGATGAGTCTGGAAGAACTCCGGACAGATCTCGCAGGGGTGGCAAAGGAATCCATCATGGATTTGAGAACAGCACTGGAAATTTAACTTAGGAGGGAAATAACCATGATTTTTGGCAGAAATGTTGATATGGTAGAAGACACCAGAGGCAGAAAGCTTCTCTATATGAGAGATGAAAATACATATTATCTTCTGGAAGACAAGCTGCAGAAATATGTTCTGTTCCTGAAAAACAATATAATTAATGCGATATCCGGTGGTGCCATGCTTGGTTATTTCATCCGGCTTCCATACTGGATGTGGGCTGTGATAGCGATTGCGTGGTATGTGGCATACATTGTATTTTTTAACGTGAAAATCTTCCCGCGGTTTGAAAAGTTGAAAGAGAAAAAAATCAAAGTAGCCCCACCTTCTGAGACGAAGGGGAGAATGCTGATTTTTGCACTGGGTTTTCTTGCGGTGGGAATCGGTCTGTTTCTCTGCATTCCATTGGGACAGGTAAATGGAAACATTGACGGCAGTGTCGTCGTGGCGTGCGGGATTTTCTCGTTTATCATGGGTGTGAACTACCTGAATCAATATCGCAAAGCTTAAAAAATGTTCACGGACAGATACATTTTTATGACAGGTATACAGACATGAAAAAGCTAAAATATATTATTTGCGACCTGGATGGTACACTGTTGAATGATAAAAAGACAATTTCTCCTAAACAAGTATCCTATATTAGAGAGCTGCGGAAACGCAAAGGCGTTCGTTTCGGATTTGCCTCCGGACGTACGCTGAATTCTCTCCTCCCGTTGGCGGAGGAAATGGGGCTTTTGGATGTTTGTGATGTTCTTGTGGCAAACAACGGTGTGGATATCTATGACGTGAAAGATAAAAAGAATACACAGACACTTCTTGTTTCTGTGGAAGACATACAGGAGATTATCCGAATGATGGAACCTTATAAAGATTTCATGAATGTGATCATTCACAGTAAAGGTGGTCTTTACGGCCTGTGTGAGACAGAGCGCATTCACCGGGTTATGAAGATGAATCATTACTCAAATGAACAGTATCATTCCCTGTATGAGGGAGGATATGACCCGGCAGCAAGAGTTTCGCTGCTGTTTGATGCAGAGCGGCTTTCCGATGTGGAAAAAGTCGTTGCAGACAGCAGGTTTCCATCGGATATTCAGGCATTTCAGTCGGACGTCGACATCTATGACCTGACCCGAAAAGGCGTTTCAAAGGCGAATGGGGTTGAACTGTACGTGTCCCGGTTCGGAGATACACTGGAGGAAGTCATTGCCTTCGGCGACAGTGGGAATGACAGAGAAATGATGAAGCGGGTCGGAGTGTCAGTAGCAATGAACAATGCTATAGATGAGATTCTGCAGATTGCAGATTATGTGACAGAAAAAACAAATAATGAAGACGGAGTCATGGAATTTTTGAAAACCATGGAACAACGGTTTTAAAAGTGGAAATAACGATTAACAGAGATTTGATAACAGTTTTTGAAGGAGAAGAAGATGAATAAGGCAGAAACAGTATGCAGAATGAAAGAAACCGGTATTATGGCGGTCGTAAGAGTAGAGACGATCGAGAGAGGTCTTGAAATTGCACAGGGATGTGTTGACGGCGGCGTAGATGTTATGGAAATCAGCTATACAAATGCAAATGCAGGAGAAGTCATCAAGGCGATCAAAGAAAAGTTTGGCGATAAGATCTGCGTGGGTGCAGGAACGGTTCTTGACGCTACAACAGCACGTCTCGCAATCATGAATGGTGCAGAATTTTTCGTAGCACCAAATTTTGACAAAGATGTTCAGATTATGGCGAACCTGTATCAGGTTCCATATGGACCGGGATGCTCTACTTATACAGAAATGCTGGAAGCATTGAAAGCAGGAGCTTCCTATATTAAAGCATTCCCGATTTCCAATTATTATGGACCAGATCTTGCAAAGGTGTTCAAAGTACCTTGTCCACAGATTCCGATCCTTGCAAGTGGTGGTGTAAATGCTGATAATGTGGCAACATGGGTGAAAAATGGAGCAGATGTTCTCGGTGTAGGCGGACTGCTGACAAAGGGAAGTGCGGCTGATATTGCAAAGAATGCGAAGATGCTCCGGGATGCGTTGGTAGCGGCAAGAAAGGATAAATAAGCCATGGAAAAGACAATCTTAGTTACTCCAAGAGGATATGCGAAATACGGTCAGGAGGAGAGAAAACGTCTGGAAGAACTTGGATACACAATGGACATCAATGATACCGGAAAACCAGTGCCAAGAGACGTATTTGTTGCAAAAGCAAAGAAAGCAACCGGAATTATTATTGGTGTGGATGAACTGGATGCTGAACTGATCAGAGAGTGTGAGAACCTGAAAGCAGTTGTGAAGTTTGGCATTGGTGTTGACAATATTGATCTTCCGACCTGTGAAGAAAAAGGTGTAAAGGTTGGTCGTTGTGTTGGAACCAATTCCAATGCAGTTGCCGAACTGACGGTAGGCATGATGTTTGCAGCGGCAAGAGACCTGGTAGGGAATGCGATGGAGGTTAAGAATGGCGGCTGGTCCAAACCGACAGGTTTTGAACTGATGGGCAAGACGGTTGGTATTCTTGGCTTTGGAAATATTGGAAAACATGTGGCCAGAATGGCACATGGCATCGGTATGAAAGTAATGGCTTACGATGTGTTTGATATTCCGGAGTATATTTTGGAACAATATGGTGCAGTGAAGGCTGATCAGGAAACGATTTTTGAGCAGTGTGACTTTATAACGGTTCATGTACCGCTCTTGGACTCTACAAGGGATATGATCTCTACAGAACAGTTTAAAAAGATGAAAAAGACGGCTGTTGTGATCAATGCAGCGCGCGGCGGTATTATCAATGAGCATGCCATCTACGAGGCACTGAAGAATCAGGAGATCCGTGCAGTAGCATCGGATGTGTTCACGAGTGAGCCACCTATGGCCTGTGGTGAGCTGTGGGTAGAGGAACTTCTTAAAATGGATAACTTTATCCTGACGGCACATATCGCTTCCCGTTCGCAGGAAGCAGAAATGAATACTGTAACAGAATCTACGAATCAGATGATAAAGTTGTTGGCTGAGTAATAGCCAGAGAATAATCCCCCCTAAATATAAGAAAAGCTGTTGAGTTTTCTCAACAGCTTTTCGTGCTTTATGTATTTTGAATTTGTTTAAATTCTGTCGCCGCGTTTTACGTATCCTGGATTTTCAGGAGTACAGAT
>JAUNDE010000072.1 GCA_030526265.1 Eubacteriales bacterium
ATGTCCAAGTTCCGAGATAAATACCGAAATATTGACGTCTTATTAATAGATGATATTCAGTTTATCATCGGAAAAGAATCAACTCAGGAAGAATTTTTCCACACATTTAATGATCTTCACAGTGCCGGAAAGCAGATCATCATATCTTCCGATAAACCTCCAAAAGAAATGATCACTTTGGAAGAACGACTTCGTTCCAGATTTGAATGGGGTTTGATCGCAGATATTTCCTCTCCTGATTACGAAACAAGGATGGCGATTCTCAGAAAAAGAGAAGAATTAGATGGATATCAGATTGATGATGAAGTAATTCAATATATTGCAACAAATGTGAAGTCAAACATCCGAGAACTGGAAGGCGCATTAAATGTTGTTGTAGCTTATGGTAACTTAAATAAGAAGAAAATCGATCTTGATCTTGCAAAAGAAGCCTTAAAAAACATCATCTCACCGGATGAAAAGCGCATTATTACGCCAGATTTTATCATTGAAACCGTGTGTGATCACTTCCATATCAGTGTTTCTGATATTAAAGGAAAGAAGAGAAATGCAGACATCGTCCTTCCCCGTCAGATTGCTATGTATCTTTGCAGGGAAATGACCCAGACTCAGTATAAAGAAATCGGTACCATTATGGGAGGAAGAGACCATTCTACTGTAATTCATGGATGCGATAAGATTGAATATGACATGAAACATACCGAGAGTGTAAAGAATATCGTCAATATCCTGATTAAGAAAATCAATCCAACTTAAGGTTATACACACCATATTCACATGAATTTAAAGTGAAATTCACATTTAGCCACATAGTTATACATTGAATTTTTCTTGTAAATAAAGGGCTTGTGACAGTTTTACACAAATCCACACCCCCTAATAAGACTACTACTAATCTTTTATTAAATTATTATATCGCCCGCTGAAAGGAGCGCTGCTTTATGAAAATAGTTTGTTCGAAGTCTGAACTGATGAAAAGTGTAAATATTGTGATGAAGGCAGTTCCTTCAAAAACAACTATGCCAATATTGGAATGTATTTTGATTGATGCCAGTAAAGGTGAAATTAAATTTACAACAAATGATATGGAACTTGGAATAGAAACAGTTGTAAAGGGAGACATTTCAGAAAGAGGTATGATTGCATTAAATGCAAAACTGTTTTCTGAAATTATCAGAAAATTACCTGATAATGATGTAACGATCTCTTCAGATGAGAAATATCAGGCAACTATTATCTGTGAAAAATCAAAATTTTCTATAGCAGGTAAAGCAGGAGATGATTATCCTTACCTGCCTTTTGTGGAAAAAGATCATTTTATCAGTATTTCACAGTTTACTTTGAAAGAAGTCATCAGACAGACGATCTTTTCCATTGCCCAGAACGAAAATAACCGTATGATGACAGGGGAGCTTTTTGAAATTAATCAGAATATGCTCAAAGTTGTATCATTGGACGGACATCGTATTTCTATCAGAAAAATTGAATTAAAAGAAAGTTATGAAAATCGAAAAGTAGTAGTACCGGGAAAAACTCTGATTGAAATCAGCAAAATCTTATCTGGTGAAACAGAAGATATGGTAAATATTTATTTTACAAAAAATCATATTCTTTTTGAACTGGAAGATACCATCGCTGTATCCAGATTGATTGAAGGAGACTATTTCCGAATTGATCAGATGCTTTCCAGCGATTATGAGACAAAAATTAATATAAATAAAAAAGAATTTTTAGATTGTATTGACAGAGCTACGCTTCTTGTCAAAGAAGGAGATAAGAAGCCAATTATTATCAGAGTCGATGATACAGATATGGAATTGATCATTAATTCTCAGATTGGTTCTATGAATGAGCATCTTTCCATCGAAAAAGAAGGAAAAGATATCATGATTGGATTTAATCCAAAGTTTTTGATTGATGCCCTTCGTGTAATTGATGATGAAGTGATTCAGATTTACATGGTAAATTCCAAAGCACCATGTTTTATCAGAGATGAGAATGAATCTTATATTTATTTGATTCTCCCGGTAAATTTTAACTTGTAAGAAAAGAAGGCAGACATATGGAAATCATAAAATTAAAAGATGAATTTATAAAACTTGGTCAGGCTCTGAAAGCGGCAGGGTTTGTTGATTCAGGAGTAGAAGCTAAAATGGTGATTTTAGACGGACTCGTAAAGGTAAATGGTGAAGTAGAAGTGCAGCGCGGCAAAAAACTTTACGATGGTGACGAAGTAGAATTTGAAGGAAATATAATTAAAATCACAAAATAAGCTGGGAAGAACATGATTATTGATTCAATTGAACTTGAAAAATTCCGTAATTATTCTTCATTGAACCTAATATTTGATCCCGGGACAAATATTTTTTACGGAGACAATGCTCAGGGAAAGACAAATATACTGGAATCGGTCTATTTATGTGGGACGACAAAGTCTCACAGAGGAAATAAAGACAGGGAAATGATACAATTTGGCCAGGATGAATCTCATCTTCGTATGAGAGTCATAAGAAATAACAGTCCGATTGAAGTTGATATGCATTTGCGTAAGAACAAATCAAAAGGAATTGCCATCAATGGAGTGCCGATCCGCAAAGCCAGTGAATTATTTGGAATTGCCAATTTTGTATTTTTTTCTCCGGAAGACTTAAGTATTATCAAAAATGGACCTGGGGAGAGACGGCGTTTTATTGATATGGAGCTTTGTCAGCTGAACAAGGTGTATCTTCATAATCTTTCGGAATACAACAAGATTATCATACAGAGAAATAAATTATTAAAAGACATTTCTTTTCAGCCGGAACTTATAGATACTCTGGATATCTGGGATATGCAGATGGTGGAGTATGGAAAAAAAATTATCAGAGACAGAGAAGTTTTTGTAGAATTACTGAATGAAATTATTCAGCAAATACATCAAAAACTTTCCGGAGGAAGAGAAGTCCTGCAGATTTCTTATGACAAGAGTGTATCTGCAGAAGAATTTGAACAGACATTAGCTCGTGGAAGAACCAGAGATCTGAAATTTAAAATGTCTTTTACAGGTCCCCACAGAGATGATATCTGTTTTAATGTTAATAATATTGACATCAGAAAATTCGGATCTCAGGGACAACAGCGTACGGCAGCACTTTCTTTGAAACTTTCAGAAATTGAATTGGTAAAAAGAAATATAAAAGATACACCGATTCTGTTATTAGACGATGTATTGTCTGAACTGGACAGTCACAGGCAAAAATATCTGTTAGACAGCATTTTTGATATACAGACATTGATTACCTGTACCGGATTAGATGATTTTGTAGCTAACAGATTTCAGATCAACAAAGTTTTTCAGGTAACAGATGGATATGTGAAAAGTTTGTAAAAATAGGAGGAACACATGGGAACAGAAGTAAATCATGAATATGGGGCTGATCAGATCCAGATACTGGAAGGGTTGGAAGCAGTCAGAAAAAGACCTGGTATGTATATCGGCAGTACTTCACTTCGTGGATTGCATCATCTTGTTTACGAAATTGTGGATAATGCCATTGATGAAGCATTGGCAGGGTTCTGTAATACAATTGATGTGACAATTAATGAGGATAATTCTGTTACCATTGTCGATAATGGAAGAGGTATTCCTGTTGGTATCAATCATAAAGCAGGCATTCCTGCTGTAGAGGTCGTATTTACGATTCTTCATGCAGGCGGAAAATTTGGCGGCGGCGGATACAAGGTATCAGGAGGTCTCCATGGCGTAGGTGCATCTGTTGTAAATGCGCTTTCAGAGTGGCTGGAAGTGACGATCTATAAAGACGGGAAAATTTACAGACAGCGTTATGAAAGAGGACATGTTTGTTACAAGCTGCAGATAATCGGAGAATGTGAACCGGAAAAAACAGGAACCATGGTTACTTTCCTTCCTGATAAAGAGATTTTTGAAGAAACCGTTTTTGATTTTAATACTTTAAAAAATCGTCTTCGTGAGATGGCATTTCTGACTAAAAATGTCAAAATCATTCTCAGAGATAAGAGAGAAGGCCAGGAGACCGAAAAGACATTCCACTATGAAGGCGGCATTAAAGAATTTGTTACGTACCTGAACAGGGGAAAGACTCCTCTTTATCCTGATATTATTTACTGTGAAGGAACCAGAGATGATATTTACGTAGAAGTATCCATGCAGCATAATGATTCTTACACGGAAGGGTCTTATAGTTTTGTAAATAATATTACGACACCGGAAGGTGGCACTCATCTGACAGGATTTAAAAATGCTTTGACAAAAACGTTTAATTCCTATGCAAGAATGAACAAACTGATCAAAGAGACAGAAACTCTGTCAGGGGAAGATATCCGAGAAGGACTTACTGCGATTGTAAGTATCAAGATAGGGGAACCTCAATTTGAGGGTCAGACAAAACAGAAACTGGGAAACAGTGAAGCCAGAGGAGCTGTGGATGGAATCGTGTCTGAACAGCTTATGATCTATCTGGAACAGCATCCTCAGGTTGCTAAAATCATACTGGAAAAATCCATTATGGCTCAGAGAGCCAGGGAAGCAGCCAGAAAAGCCAGAGATCTTACCAGAAGAAAATCTGCTCTGGATGGACTTTCTCTTCCGGGTAAACTTGCGGACTGTTCTGACAAAGATCCGAAGAATTGTGAAATTTATATCGTTGAGGGAGATTCCGCCGGTGGTTCTGCAAAAACGGCGAGAAGTCGTGCAACCCAGGCAATTTTGCCGCTTCGCGGAAAAATTTTAAATGTAGAAAAAGCCAGACTGGACAGAATTTATGGAAATGCAGAAATTAAAGCCATGATTACTGCATTTGGAACAGGAATCCATGATGACTTTGATATCTCAAAACTCAGATATCATAAAATTATTATTATGACAGATGCCGATGTGGATGGTGCCCATATCAGTACTTTATTGTTAACGTTTATTTATCGTTTTATGCCTGAACTGATCAAACAGGGATATGTATATCTGGCACAGCCGCCACTGTATAAACTGGAGAAGAATAAAAAAGTATGGTATGCCTATTCCGATGAGGAATTAGATAAAATCCTTCAGGAAGTTGGACGTGATCAGAATAATAAGATTCAGCGTTACAAAGGTCTTGGAGAAATGGATGCAGACCAGCTTTGGGAAACTACCATGGATCCGGAAAGAAGAATTTTACTTCGTGTGAACATGGATGAAGACAGTGCATCTGAACTGGATCTTACATTTACAACCTTAATGGGAGATCAGGTAGAACCCAGAAGGGAATTTATTGAAGAAAATGCAAAATATGCGAAGAATCTTGATATTTAGGAGGGAAAATCGTGGAAGATAATATTTTTGATAAAATACATGAAGTCGATTTGAAAAAGACCATGGAAAAATCGTATATCGAATATGCCATGAGTGTAATTGCTTCCCGTGCCCTTCCAGATGTAAGAGATGGTTTAAAACCGGTACAGAGAAGAGTTCTGTACTCTATGATTGAGTTGAATAATGGTCCTGACAAGCCGCACAGAAAATGTGCGCGTATTGTCGGTGATACCATGGGTAAATACCATCCGCATGGTGACAGCTCGATCTACGGTGCACTGGTAAATATGGCACAGGAATGGTCTACCAGGTATCCACTTGTTGACGGCCACGGAAACTTTGGTTCTGTAGATGGTGACGGCGCAGCCGCAATGCGATATACAGAAGCAAGACTGAGTAAGATATCCATGGAGTTAACTGCCGATATCAATAAA
>JAUNDE010000019.1 GCA_030526265.1 Eubacteriales bacterium
ATGATACAGCAAGAAAGTAGACTGAGAGTAGCAGACAATACAGGTGCTAAAGAGTTACTTTGTATCCGTGTGCTTGGTGGTTCAACAAGAAGATATGCATGTGTTGGTGACATTATCGTTGCTTCCGTTAAAGATGCAACACCAGGCGGCGTTGTTAAAAAAGGTGATGTAGTGAAAGCTGTAGTTGTACGTACTGTAAAAGGTACTCGTCGTAAAGATGGTTCATATATCCGTTTTGACGAAAATGCTGCTGTAATTATAAAAGAAGACAAAAACCCAAGAGGAACCCGTATCTTCGGGCCAGTAGCAAGAGAGCTCCGTGACAAACAGTTTATGAAAATTGTTTCCTTAGCTCCGGAAGTACTTTAAGGAGGTGCAATTTAATGTCAACTATGAAAATCAAAAAAGGCGATCTTGTTAAAGTAATCGCTGGTAAAGATAAAGACAAAGAAGGTAAAGTCATCTCTGTAAACCACAAAGAGGGGACAGTCCTTGTAGAAGGCGTCAATATGCTGACAAAGCACACAAAACCAAGCATGACTAACCAGAACGGTGGAATCATTCACCAGGAAGGTGCGATCGATGTTTCTAACGTAATGTACGTTCACAACGGAAAAGCTACAAGAGTTGGATTCAAGATGGACGGAGATAAAAAGGTTCGTGTTGCAAAGTCAACAGGCGAAGTAATTGATTAATTTGAGGAAGGAGGTCCAGGGCTTTGAGTAGATTAAAAGAACAGTACCAGAACGAGATCGTTGACGCAATGATCAAAAAGTTCGGTTATAAAAATATTATGGAAGTGCCGAAGCTTGACAAAGTTGTTATCAACATGGGTGTCGGCGAGGCAAAAGATAATGCAAAACTTTTAGATGCAGCAATCGCTGATATGGAAAAGATTACAGGTCAGAAAGCCGTAGTTTGTAAAGCAAAGAAGTCAGTAGCTAACTTCAAGATCAGAGAAGGTATGGCAATTGGATGTAAAACTACTTTAAGAGGAGACAAGATGTACGAGTTCGTTGACCGTCTTGTAAACCTTGCACTCCCTCGTGTACGTGACTTTAGGGGAGTTAATCCAAATGCATTTGACGGAAGAGGTAACTATGCTCTTGGTATCAAAGAACAGCTCATCTTCCCGGAGATCGAGTATGATAAGATTGATAAAGTAAGAGGTATGGATATCATCTTCGTTACAACAGCAAAGACTGATGAAGAGGCTCGTGAACTGCTTAAACTGTTCAACATGCCTTTTACAAAATAAGGAGGTAAATTATGGCTAAGACAGCAATGAAAATCAAACAGCAGCGTAAACAGAAATTCTCTACAAGAGAATACAGCCGTTGCAGAATTTGTGGTCGTCCACACGCATATTTGAGAAAATATGGAATCTGCCGTGTTTGCTTCCGTGAACTGGCATACAAAGGACAGATCCCAGGCGTTAAGAAGGCTAGTTGGTAAGGAGGAAAACAATCATGACTATGAGTGATCCAATCGCAGATATGCTTACAAGAATTCGTAATGCAAATACTGCTAAACATGATACAGTAGATATTCCTGCATCAAAGATGAAAATCGCTATTGCAAACATTCTTCTTGATGAAGGTTATATCGCAAAATATGACATCGTAGAAGACGGAACTTTCAAAACAATCCGCGTAACTCTTAAATACGGTGCAGACAAAAATGAAAAAGTTATTTCTGGTATCAAGAGAATTTCTAAACCTGGTTTGCGTATCTACGCCAGCTGCGAAGATCTTCCAAAAGTACTTGGCGGACTTGGAACAGCTATCATCTCAACAAACCACGGTGTGGTAACAGATAAAGAAGCAAGAAAACTTGGTGTAGGTGGAGAAGTTCTCGCTTATATCTGGTAGCCCGAAAGCAAATTGATGAGTTCAAGCGGTTTTCGCGCAGAACGAATTTAGTGCGAGGGCGTTCTTTGAGCTTAGCGAGGTGTTTTCGAGCTTAGCGAAAAGAACTTCATTATTAAGTTGAAACACCATCGTCACTAGGCTCGTGGGAGACCTCGCCAAGTGTCGAGGTGTACATTCACACTAAACTCGAGAATACCTCGTTAAGTGTGAATTGTAACTGAAAACAGAGGAGCTTCGGGCTTCTCCGAGAATTTAAGTTAAGGAGGAATAGGCTATGTCACGTATCGGTAGACTGCCAATCGCAATTCCGGCGGGTGTAACTGTTGAAATTGCAGAAAATAATGTAGTGACTGTAAAAGGTCCAAAAGGAACTCTTACAAAAGAACTTCCAGTAGAGATGGAAATCAAACAGGAAGATGGACAGGTCGTTGTAACAAGACCAAACGATTTGAAGAGAATGAAATCTCTTCACGGTCTTACTAGAACACTTATCAACAACATGGTTGTTGGTGTTACAGATGGATACAAGAAGACTCTTGAAGTAAATGGTGTTGGTTATAGAGCAGCAAAGGCGGGTAACAAATTAACACTGAGCCTTGGATATTCTCATCCGGTTGAGATGATCGATCCAGAGGGAGTTGAAACTGTTCTTGAAGGACAGAACAAGATCATTGTTCAGGGTATTGATAAAGAAAAAGTTGGCCAGTACGCAGCTGAGATCAGAGACAAGAGAAGACCAGAACCATACAAAGGTAAAGGTATTAAGTATTCTGATGAAGTTATCAGACGTAAAGTTGGTAAGACAGGTAAAAAATAATTAAGGAGGGTGAATAAAAATGGTTAGCAAGAAATCAAGAAGTGAAATTCGTGTTAAAAAACACATGAAATTACGTAACCGTTTTAGCGGTACAGCTGAATGCCCACGTTTGGCAGTATTCAGAAGTAACAACCATATGTATGCGCAGATCATTGACGATACAGTTGGAAACACCCTGGTAGCTGCTTCTACTCTTGAAAAAGAAGTGAAAGCAAACCTTGAGAAAACCAACAACGTTGATGCAGCAGCATATTTGGGAAAAGTAATCGCTGAGAGAGCATTAGAAAAAGGTATTAAAGATGTAGTCTTTGATAGAGGCGGCTTTATATATCACGGAAAAGTTCAGGCATTAGCAGACGCAGCTAGAGAAGCTGGTTTGAATTTCTAGAAGGAGGAGCACACATGAAACAAGAACGTATTGATGCTAGTTCATTAGAATTAACAGAAAAAGTAGTATCAATTAAGCGTGTTACCAAAGTTGTTAAGGGTGGTCGTAATATGAGATTCACAGCTTTAGTAGTTGTAGGCGATGGTAACGGCCATGTTGGTGCAGGTTTAGGAAAAGCAGCAGAAATTCCAGAGGCAATCCGCAAAGGAAAAGAAGACGCTACAAAGAGTCTTATCACTGTTGCATTAGATGAAAATGAAAGTATTACTCATGATTTGATCGGTAAATTCGGAAGCGCTTCAGTATTACTGAAGAAGGCACCTGAAGGTACTGGAGTTATCGCCGGCGGTCCGGCGCGTGCCGTAATCGAGATGGCAGGTATTAAAAATATCCGTACAAAATCTCTCGGATCAAACAATAAGCAGAACGTAGTTCTTGCTACAATTGAAGGTCTTAAAGGAATCAAAACTCCAGAAGAAGTGGCTAAGCTTCGTGGAAAATCCATCGAAGAAATCTTAGGCTAATTAAGAGGAGGTAGATCGAGATGGCAAATTTGAAAATCACATTAGTAAAATCTACAATTGGTGCAGTACCAAAACACAAAAGAACTGTAGAAGCACTTGGTCTTAAGAAAGTAAACAAAACAGTTGAACTTCCTGACAACGCTGCTACAAGAGGAATGATCAAACAGGTACAGCACCTGGTAAAGGTTGAAGAGGCTTAATTTATAATTCTAGTAAGGAGGTGTCATGATGGACTTATCTAATTTAAGACCTGCTGACGGAGCACATGCAAGCAACAACTTCAGAAGAGGACGTGGACATGGTTCTGGAAATGGTAAAACAGCTGGTAAGGGACACAAAGGTCAGAAAGCACGTTCAGGCGGCACAAGACCAGGTTTCGAAGGTGGCCAGATGCCATTATATAGAAGAATTCCTAAGAGAGGATTCAACAACAGAAATACTAAGGAAATCGTTGGTATCAATGTTAGTGCTCTCGAAGTATTCGAAAATGATGCAGTTGTTTCAGTAGAAACATTGATCGAAGCAGGAATCGTTAAAAACCCTAGAGATGGCGTTAAGATTCTTGGAAATGGTGAATTAACAAAGAAATTAACTGTACAGGCAAACGCATTCAGCGCTGGTGCAGTTGCAAAAATTGAGGCTGTTGGTGGAAAAGCAGAGGTGATCTAATGTTTCAGACTTTTCGAAAGGCATTTCAAATTGCTGACATTCGAAAGAAGATCGTGTATACATTTCTGATGCTGATAGTAATCAGACTTGGTTCACAGTTGCCAACACCAGGAGTAAATCCGACATACATCAAAGAGTTTTTTGAACAAAATGCTGGTGGAGCGTTTAACTTCTTTAACGCTTTCACCGGTGGTTCATTCGAGAAAATGTCTGTATTTGCACTTAGTATTACACCATACATTACTTCATCGATCATTATGCAGCTTATGACAATCGCAATTCCGAAGTTAGAAGAGATGCATAAGGACGGAGAAGATGGGCGTAAGAAAATTGCGGCGATTACAAGATATTTGACAATCGGCCTTGCCCTTCTCGAATCTACTGCAATGGCAGTTGGTTTCGGACGCCAGGGACTTCTCGTTAAGTATAATTTTGTAAACGCAGCAATCGTAGTGCTTACACTTACTGCCGGTTCGGCGTTCTTGATGTGGATCGGTGAACGTATCACTGAAAATGGAGTTGGAAATGGTATTTCAATCGTGTTGTTGATCAATATCATTTCACGTATCCCAAGTGATATGAATTCATTGTTTCAGCAGTTTGTATCTGGAAAGACAATCGCCAAAGGAGGACTTGCAGCAATCATTATTATTGCGATCATTTTGGTTGTTACAGTATTTGTAATCATCCTCCAGGGCGGTGAGAGAAGAATTCCGGTTCAATATTCACAGAAAATGCAGGGTAGAAGAATGTACGGCGGACAGTCAACGAACATTCCGCTGAAAGTCAACACTGCAGGTGTTATCCCGATTATCTTTGCATCATCACTGATGCAGTTCCCGATCGTGATTGCTCAGTTCCTTGGAAAGGGAAATGGAACTGGAATCGGAAGTGAGATTCTTCGTGGAATGAATCAGGGTAACTGGTGCAATCCACAGAATATTAAATATTCATGGGGATTGCTTGTATACATTGTACTCACAATTTTCTTCGCTTATTTCTATACATCTATCACATTTAATCCGATGGAGATTGCAAATAATATGAAGAAGAGTGGCGGATTTATTCCGGGTATTCGCCCGGGACGTCCGACAGTTGATTATTTGAATAAAATATTGAACTACGTAATCTTTATTGGTGCATGTGGTTTGGTTATTGTTCAGATCGTGCCAATCGTATTTAATGGATGGCTTGGAGCAAACGTATCATTTGGTGGAACATCGCTTATCATCATTGCGAGTGTAGTACTCGAAACACTTAAGCAGATTGAATCACAAATGTTAGTTCGCAATTATAAAGGTTTTTTAAATAAGTAGGCAGAATGGACACGACAAGTGTTCATTTTGCCATATCAAAAAGATATTTTTGACCATGTAAATTTTTTGACCTGCGGATCTGTTCGCGGGTTAAAATGCTATAATGGAGGATGCGGTTATGAAGATCATTATGTTAGGTGCCCCTGGCGCCGGAAAAGGAACTCAGGCAAAAAAAATTGCAGCAAAATATGAAATCCCTCATATTTCTACAGGCGATATTTTCCGTGCAAATATTAAAAACGGAACAGAGCTTGGTAAAAAAGCCAAGACATACATGGATCAGGGACTGCTTGTCCCGGACGAGCTTGTGGTTGATCTTGTTGTGGATCGTCTGAACCAGGATGACTGCAAAAAAGGATTTGTACTGGATGGTTTCCCGAGAACAATTCCTCAGGCAGAAGCTCTTACAGAGGCGCTTCAGAGCCTTGGACAATCAATGGATTTTGCAATCGATGTTAATGTTCCGGATCAGAACATTATTAACAGAATGTCAGGAAGAAGAGCGTGTGTCGGATGCGGAGCTACATATCATATCGTATATGCGCCGACAAAGACAGAAGGAATCTGTGATCACTGTGGAGGAGAATTGATCCTTCGCGATGATGATAAGCCTGAAACGGTAGAGAATCGTCTCAAAGTTTATCATGAGCAGACACAGCCGCTGATTGATTATTATACAAAAGCAGGCATTCTCCATACAGTTGATGGTACTGTTGATATTGAAGATGTATTTAAGGCAGTTACTGATATTTTAGGAGCATAAATCATGCCGATTACAATTAAGTCAAAAAGAGAAATTGAATTGATGACAGAGGCCGGAAGAATTCTGGCAAATGTTCACTCAGAACTCGGAAAAGCATTGAAACCGGGGATGAGTACATTGGATATTGACCGTTTGGGAGAAGAACTGATCCGGAGTTATGGTTGTATTCCTTCTTTCCTTAATTACAATGGTTATCCGGCGTCTATCTGCGTGTCAGTAAATGAGGAAGTTGTTCACGGAATTCCACGTGCTGACAGAATCATCAAAGAAGGCGACATTGTAAGTCTCGATGCAGGAGTGATCTATAAGGGATACCAATCTGATGCAGCAAGAACACATGCGATCGGAGAAATCAGCAAAGAGGCTAAGGAACTGATCAGAGTAACAAGAGAAAGCTTTTTTGAAGGAATAAAATATGCAAAAGCAGGCAATCATTTATTTGATATTTCAAAGGCGATCGGAAATTATGCCGAGTCAAGAGGATACGGTGTGGTAAGAGACCTTTGTGGCCATGGAATCGGAATGAATCTGCATGAATCCCCAGAAATTCCGAACTATGAACAGGGCAGGAAAGGTGTCATGTTAAAGGAAGGAATGACACTTGCCATTGAACCTATGATCAATATAGGAACATGGGAAGTAGAGTGGATGGACGATGAATGGACGGTGAAGTCCAAAGACCGTTCGTTATCTGCTCATTACGAAAATACAGTCCTGATCACAGATGGAGATCCAAAGATTCTGAGCATGATTGGAGAATAGAAAGAATCCAGATAGAAAACAGAGGATGTTTCATGAGACAGGAATGCAAGGTCGGAATGCTGGTAAGATCACTTGCCGGACATGACAAAACAAATATCTATGTAATAATGAAAGCAGACGATGCATATGTTTATTTGGCAGATGGGAAAATCAGGAAAATGAACCGTCTGAAAAAAAAGAAAAGAAAGCACATTGAAATTTTGGATAAAATGTGTGATGTGACAGAATTAATGAATGATACACAGATCAGAAAGATAATCAAAGAGTTAAAAAAGGAAGAAGTATAGGAGGATATATATATGTCAAAAGCTGACGTTATCGAAATTGAGGGTACAGTAGTTGAGAAGCTTCCAAATGCAATGTTTCAGGTAGAACTTGAGAATGGTCATCAGGTACTTGCGCATATCAGTGGTAAGTTGAGAATGAACTTCATCAAGATTCTGCCGGGAGATAAAGTCACATTAGAGTTATCTCCATACGATCTGTCAAAAGGAAGAATCATCTGGAGAGACAAATAGTATTTAAATGAAAAACAGTTCCTTTACTTGGATATCCGCTAAATAGGGTAACGAAAGTGAAGGAACTTTTTTATGGGTGAACACAAGATAGAAAAGACGAAAAAAGTTGATTTTTCGGAGAATTCAGGGGTTGACTTATGAATTTTCGAATGATACAATATATGAGCATGTTTCTGAGGGTGTAATATGCACAAAAATAGAGTTGCAAATAAAAAAGAACCATGCAGAGTAAATTATAGGCATAGCAATGGATGAAAGGAGGATCCCCGTGAAGGTTAGATCATCAGTAAAACCAATTTGCGAAAAGTGCAAAGTAATCAAAAGAAAAGGAAGCATTCGCATCATCTGCGAGAACCCAAAGCATAAACAGCGTCAGGGATAGGCATTGAACACTTAATGAAAGCGAGCGTAAGCGAAGCTTGAATTTAGTGAGAAAGCCGTTCGGAGAAACTTAGTAAACACGAGTCGAAGACGAAGTGTGAGGTTAGTGAACCGAATAATATTAAAACCTTTGATAATGTATATGTATTTTAATTTGGCGGCTGATAGCATACGAAACATTCGTGGCTATTTCAAATATACAAGGCGCACCTGTAGCCGGTGAAACCTGTATATTGCTTCTAATGCCGGCCCGTCATTACCGATTATCGGTGGCCGGAAAGGGCGTGATACCGAACACGCCTGGGAATTGGATTCTCAGTTCCCCTATTAAAGACGATGTACTTTAAGAATGAGATATGGATATATCTCAGCAAACAATGAAACAAATTTTGAGAAAAATGGAGGAAATTCACATGGCTCGTATAGCAGGTGTAGACTTACCAAGAGACAAACGTGTCGAAATCGGATTGACTTATATCTACGGAATCGGTAGAACAAGCGCAACACGTATTTTGACAGAGGCAGGAGTAAATCCTGATATTCGTTGTAGAGATCTTACAGACGAAGATGTTAAGAAAATCAGTGCAGTAATCGACGAAAGTCAGATGGTAGAAGGTGATCTTCGCAGAGAGATCGCTCTTAACATCAAGAGATTACAGGAGATTGGATGCTACAGAGGTATCCGTCATAGAAAAGGACTTCCGGTTCGTGGTCAGAAGACTAAGACAAACGCAAGAACCCGTAAAGGTCCTAAGAGAACAGTAGCTAATAAGAAGAAATAATTCAGGGAAAGTGTAGGTTAGTTTTATTATGGCAAAGAAAGTTACAAAGAAAGTGACAAAAAGACGTGTCAAGAAAAACGTTGAACACGGACAGGCACATATCCAGGCATCATTCAATAACACAATCGTTACATTGACAGATGCACAGGGTAACGCTCTTTCATGGGCAAGTGCAGGTGGTCTTGGATTCAAAGGTTCAAGAAAATCTACTCCTTATGCAGCACAGATGGCAGCTGAGACTGCAGCAAAAGCAGCATTGATTCATGGTTTGAAAACAGTAGATGTTATGGTAAAGGGACCTGGTTCAGGAAGAGAAGCAGCAATTCGTGCATTACAGGCATGCGGAATCGATGTTACAAGCATCAGAGACGTGACAGCAGTTCCACACAACGGATGCCGTCCGCCAAAACGCAGAAGAGTCTAATTACCATATATATTGAAATAGGAGGAAATAAAGAACATGGCAGTAAATAGAGTTCCGGTTCTTAAAAGATGTCGTTCCCTTGGTATGGATCCAATCTATTTAGGAATTGATAAAAAGTCTAACAGACAGTTAAAAAGAGCTAATAGAAAAATGAGCGAGTATGGTCTTCAGTTACGTGAAAAACAGAAAGCAAAATTCATTTACGGCGTATTAGAAAAACCTTTCAGAAACTATTTTGAAAAAGCTCAGCGCATGAGCGGTATGACTGGTACAAACCTTATGGTATTGCTCGAGAGCAGATTGGACAACGTAGTTTTCCGTATGGGTCTTGCAAGAACTCGTCGCGAGGCCAGACAGATCGTTGACCACAAACATGTGCTGGTTAACGGAAAACAGGTTAACATTCCATCATACCTTGTAAAAGCTGGTGATGTTATCGAGATCAAAGAGAAATGCAAAGGTTCTCAGAGATACAAAGACATCCTTGCTGTAACAGCAGGACGTTTGGTACCGGCTTGGATCGAAGCAGATCAGGAGAATTTGAAAGCAACTGTAAAAGAGCTTCCAACTCGTGATGAAATCGATGTTCCAGTTGATGAGATGTTGATCGTCGAGTTGTATTCTAAATAATAAAATTTAGAGATTCACCCCATAAGGAGGGATTGTATAGTGTTTGATTTTAATAAACCAAATATCGAGATAACCGAGATTTCAGAAGATAAGAGATATGGCAGATTTGTTGTTGAACCTTTGGAAAGAGGCTACGGAACAACTCTTGGAAACTCTCTTAGAAGAATCATGCTTTCTTCACTTCCGGGTGCTGCTATCAGCCAGATCAAGATCGATGGAGTATTGCATGAGTTCAGTTCTATCCCAGGCGTGAAAGAAGATGTGACAGAGATTGTTATGAATTTGAAATCATTGGCAATCAAGAATACATCTGAAACAGACGAACCAAAGACAGCTTATATTGAGTTTGAGGGTGAGGGAGTAGTAACAGGCGCTGATATCCAGGTAGACTCTGATATTGAGATTATGAATCCCGAAACTGTGATTGCAACATTAAATGGTGGTGCTGACAGCAAATTGTACATGGAACTTACCATTACAAAGGGAAGAGGATACGTAAGTGCAGATAAGAACAAAGACGAAGACCTGCCGATCGCAGTGATTCCGATTGATTCTATCTACACTCCGGTAGAACGTGTGAATCTCACAGTAGAGAATACACGTGTTGGCCAGATTACAGACTTCGATAAACTTACATTAGATGTATGGACAAATGGAACTCTTGTTCCGGATGAGGCTGTTAGTTTGGCAGCAAAAGTGCTTAGTGAACATCTTAAGCTCTTTGTTGATCTCTCTGAAGTTGCTCAGGCGGCAGAAGTTATGATCGAAAAAGAAGATGATGAGAAAGAAAAAGTACTTGAAATGAGTATTGATGAACTTGAACTTTCTGTTCGTTCATTCAACTGCCTGAAGAGAGCAGGCATTAATACAGTAGAAGAGTTGACAAACAGAACTCCGGAAGACATGATGAAGGTTCGTAACCTTGGTCGCAAGTCTCTTGAAGAAGTTCTTGCAAAACTCAAAGAGCTCGGACTTGAACTTAGTCAGGGCGAGGAATAAAAGTCACCAGTAAGCCCAAAGAGCATGGCGGCGGCATTTGGCTAGTAAGCCCGATGAATGCATAACCAAGTGTTAAATAATGGAGGAAAAAGAAATGGCAAAGTATAGAAAGCTTGGCAGAACATCAAGCCAGAGAAAAGCATTAATCAGAAACCAGGTAACAGCGCTCCTTAACAACGGAAAGATCGTTACTACAGAAGCGAAAGCAAAAGAGATCCGCAAAGTTGCTGAAGGTCTTATCGCTTTGGCTGTAAAGGAAAAAGACAACTACGAAGAAGTTACTGTAAAAGCTAAAGTTGCCCGCAAGGACAAAGATGGCAAGAGAGTAAAAGAAGTAGTAGACGGTAAGAAAGTTACTGTATACGATGAAGTTGAAAAGACAATCAAAAAAGATATGCCTTCAAGACTTCACGCAAGAAGAGAAATGCTGAAAGTTCTTTATCCGGTGAAAGAAGTTCCAACAACTGCAGCTGGAAGAAAGAAAAATACAAAAGAAGTTGATCTTGTTGCTAAATTGTTTGACGAGATCGCTCCAAAGTATGCTAACCGTAACGGTGGTTACACAAGAATCGTTAAAATCGGTCTTCGTAAAGGTGATGCAGCTATGGAAGTTCTTCTTGAGCTTGTATAATCTGTTCGAGAGCAGGAAGTTATTACAGAGCACTCTGAGTAATCAGGGTGCTCTTTTAAAATTAAAATAAGCAATAAGCAGGATAAGACATATTCGACAAAACTGTCGACTTTCCATCGCTTCACTTCGGTTTTATTACATCCGTATATCGTCGCGATAAAGGCGTTTGCACTTTATACGGCTGCCATATAGATTTACATAAAATTCGAATAAAATTGTCATAAAATAGACAGGGTTAATATATTATTAACAGGTACTTTCGCGTGACAAAGCGAATTTGACGTAGTATTATTATTCTAACGTAATTATTTGTCGTAGTTTTAAATGTATGAAATATGCTACGTGATTTCGTTTGAAGGAGGAATTGATATGAATAGGTTATCTGTAAAATCTACAGACAGAGTAGATTCGACAACAGAAAAGCTTATGAAAGAGTTTGCCCAAAGAATCGTTGCAAATCCGCCGGGAGTATGTCCGGTAGATATGCAGCTTGCATTCCTGAAGACATGTCACGCACAGACCTGTGGAAAATGTGTGCCTTGTCGAGTAGGACTTGGCAAACTTGAGGAGCTTTTAGAAAGTGTATTAAATAATACGGCGACAGACAGAACGCTGTATATGATTGAGAAAACAGCGATCAATATTATGAATTCGGCTGACTGTGCGATCGGATTTGAGTCAGCGAGAATGGTACTTGCCGGATTTGAAGGATTTAAAGAGGATTATATTTCGCATGTGCATGAACATCAGTGTACAGGTTCTTTTGAACAGCCAATCCCATGTGTAACACTTTGTCCTGCAAATGTAGATATCCCGGGCTATATTGCTCTGGCAGGAAGCGGAAGATGTGCGGATGCAGTCCGTCTGATCCGCAAGGACAATCCATTCCCGACAGCGTGTGCATTGATCTGTGAGCATCCGTGTGAGGAGAGATGCCGTCGTACAATGATCGATGATGCTGTTAATATCCGCGGCATGAAACGTTACGCTGTCGATAAGGCAAGAGCAAGTGAAGTTCCGGTGCCGGCATGTGCACCTTCGACAGGAAAGAAGGTCGCAGTTGTGGGAGGAGGTCCAAGTGGACTTACAGCTGCGTATTTCCTTCAGCTTATGGGACATCAGGTGACGGTTTTTGAACAAAAGAAACAGCTCGGTGGTATGCTTCGTTATGGTATTCCGAATTATCGTTTTCCGAGAGAGAGGCTGCAGGAAGATATCGATGCGATTCTTTCGACCGGTATCGAAGTGAAATTGAATGCCGACATCGATACAGAAGCGATTGCTCAGATCAACGAAGATTATGATGCGACATACATAGCGATCGGAGCACATGCAGATAAGAAGCTCGGACTTGAAGGCGAAGAATGCGAGAATGTGATCTCAGCCGTAGATATGCTTCGTGAGATCGGTGACGGAAATTATCCGGATTTCACAGGAAAACGCGTACTGGTAGTCGGCGGCGGTAATGTAGCGATGGACTGCGCGAGAACTGCGATCCGTTCAAATGCGAAGACAGTAAGTATCGTATACCGCAGACGTCAGGAGGATATGACTGCTCTGCCGGCGGAAGTAGAAGGTGCGATCGCGGAAGGAATCGAACTTCTCACATTGAAAGCACCTCTTCGCGTAGAGGCAGATGCAGAAGGAAAGGTAGCTGCGCTTTGGGTACAGCCACAGATCATTGGTCAGGTAAGAGGCGGAAGGCCATCTCCGAGAAAAGCGGCAAAAGAAGAAGAAAGACTGGAATGTGATCTGATCCTTGTTGCAATCGGTCAGGATATCGTATCCGCTCCGTTCGAAAAAGCAGGACTTGCAACAAAGAGAGGAAGAATTGTTGCAGATGCTGCAGGCGCATCAAACCGTGTTGGAATTTATGCGGGTGGTGACTGTGTATCAGGTCCTGCAACAGTGATCAAGGCGATCGCTGCAGGTAAGGTGGCTGCTGCGAATATTGATCAGTTCCTTGGATTCCATCATCCGATTACAGTGGATGTTAAAATTCCGGAGCCACTTCTCAATGATAAGAATCCATGTGGACGTGTGAATCTGGAAGAGAAAGAGTCATGGGCTCGTAGAGATAATTTCGAGGGTATCGAATATTGCATGAGTGAGGAAGAAGCAATTCAGGAATCCGGCAGATGCCTGCGCTGTGATAAATATGGATGTGGAGCATTGAGAGGAGGTCGTCAGTTCGAATGGTAAACTTAACGATTGATAATAAAAAAGCATGTGTACCGGAAGGTACAACGATTTTGGAAGCAGCTAAGACTGTAGGAATCAAGATCCCGACACTTTGCTTCCTGAAAGATCTGAATGAAATCGGTGCGTGCCGTGTATGTTGTGTGGAGCTTAAGGGGAAAGATACGCTCGTTGCATCCTGCAACACGAAGGTCGAAGAGGGCATGGAAGTATACACAAGCAGTGAAAAGGCACAGTATGCTAGAAGAATGAACCTGCAGTTTATTCTTTCCCAGCATGATTTCCGCTGCGCAGGATGTCAGAGAAACGGAAATTGTTCTCTCCAGAAAGTCTGTGAGGAAATGAACATCAATGAGGTTCCGTTTGAGCAGAGCTATGATCCGAGCGACTGGGATCTGCGTTTTCCATTGATTCGAAATGCGGGAAAATGTATCAAATGTATGCGCTGTGTTCAGGTATGTGACAAAGTGCAGAGCCTACGTGTATGGGATATCGTAAATACAGGACAGCGTACAAATGTGGGTGTCTCAGGAATGAGGAAGATCAATGATGCAAACTGTTCGCTCTGTGGTCAGTGTATTACACATTGCCCGACAGGAGCATTGAGGGAGCGTGACGATGTCCGTAAGGTTCTGGATGCGATCCATGATCCAAAGAAGATCGTCGTTGTTCAGATCGCACCGGCAGTTCGTGCAGCATGGGGGGATGGGCTTGGACTTCCTCCGGAGATGGCAACAGAGAAGCGAATGGCAGCCTGTGTTCGAGCACTTGGCGTGGACTATGTATTTGACACGAACTTCAGTGCCGACCTTACGATCATGGAAGAAGCGAATGAATTCCTGGAAAGATTTACACACAGGGATGAGTATGATTGGCCAATGTACACATCATGCTGTCCTGGATGGGTTCGTTTCCTGAAATCAGAATATCCGGAGATGACCGGACAGCTTTCCAGTGCAAAATCTCCACAGCAGATGTTCGGAGCAGTTGCAAAGTCGTACTTTGCGGAGAAAGTACTCGATGTTGATCCAAAAGAAATCTATTGCGTATCGATCATGCCATGTACAGCGAAGAAAGCGGAGTGTGATATTCCGAATATCAATGATTCAGAAGCGGATAAAGACGTTGATGTTGTTCTTACAACAAGAGAGTTTGACAGACTTCTCCGTTCTCAGCTTGTGAATCCGTTCATCGTGGAAGAAGAAGAGTTTGATTCACCGCTTGGAACCGGAACCGGAGCAGCGGTAATCTTTGGAGCGACCGGAGGAGTTATGGAAGCGGCACTCAGAACAGCATATTTTGCACTCACCGGATCAAATCCGAAGCCGGATCTTTTCAAGATGGTACGTGGACTTGAGGGAATTAAAGAAGCATCGCTTGAGATCGCAGGAATTCCGCTGAAGGTTGCGGTGTCCAGTGGACTTGGAAATACAAGAAAGCTGATCGAGAGAATAAAAAAAGGCGAAGCTGAATATGATTTCGTAGAAGTGATGGCATGTCCGGGCGGATGCTCAGGCGGCGGTGGTCAGCCAATCAGCGATGGAGAAGAACTTGCCGGTGAAAGAGGCGAGAAACTCTACGTTCTCGATAAGAAGAATCCGCTGAGATTTTCTCATGAAAATCCATCGATTGTGGCATTATATGACGAATATCTGGAGAAGCCACTGTCTCATCGTGCACATGAATTACTGCACACAGATCATTTTGGATGGTATATGCCGTCAGGAAAATAATCAGATATTCTAATTTCAGAGGGGGTTTCAAACTTCCCTCTGAAATAAGCAAAAGGAGATCGAAATGATCTCCTTTTTTGAATTAATCTGCTAAATATACTTCTGTGTAGTATGTTCCGGCAGCAAGTGCTCCGCCGTGCGAGCCGACAAAAATATCAATTTTTTTCCCTTTGATCGCGCCACCAGTGTCCTCAGCAACATAAACCTGGCCGTTGATGATCACGCGAGTGCCAAGTGGAATGACACCTGGATCTACAGCAATTGTTCTTCCCGGTGTTGGTATTGTTCCGGAAGAAGTTGTTCCGCCACTCCAGCTTCCGCAACATGCATAACATGGGCAGTAGTGTGTGATCCTGAATGAACCAAGGCTCTTCTTACCTTCCGGTGATGCCGGGGTGTGCTCCTCCGGGGGAACAGGACGGGTTGGCTGCTGCGAAGTGCTGCCGGAGCTCTGCTGTTGCTGTTGCTGCTGTGCAAGTGCCTGCTGGGTTGCCAGAGCTTCTGCCTGCTTTGCTCGTTCTAACTGTGCCTGGTAATCAGCTAATTGAGAGGATGTAGAGGAAATCAAAGACTCTACCTGAGTTCTTTTTGCCCTTAATTCCTCTTGTTTTCCAACAAGCTCCTGATGTTGTTTTTCCAGCTGTTCATTTTCTTCACAGATCTCATTCTGAGTCTTAAGAAGTTCATCTAACATGCTGCGATCATATTCACTTACGTTTTTAACAAAATCTGTTTTGTTCAGGAAATCTGACATGCTTTTGGATGAACAGATCAACTCGATAAATGAAGTGTCCCCCGCTTCATACATGTATTTGATACGAAGCTTCATGTCTTCATACTGTTGTTCGCCTTTTGCCTGGGCTTCATCTAAACGAGCCTGAGTTTCTTCCATTTTTGAGGCTAATTCTTCTGATTCAGAAGAAAGGGTATCCATTTCATTTAAAAGAGAAGCAAGCTCGCCGTTAAGACTGCTTAATTCATTATTGAGACTGGATGTCTTCTGTTCTAATTCTGAGGAGGAAGGCTGCGCATAAACAAATGTACTCACACATCCGATGGCTGCTACAGACAATGCGGTGATTCCTGCAAGAACCAAACGTTTTGTTTTCATACCCATATATTATACTTGTCCTTTCTTTGCTTGTTCTTTCAAACATATCATTGAAATCGAAAATAATGAATTGCTTGAAAAAATGTAATATTCAATCAGTTTCAATATTATACAACAAATTGCTTTATTAAGCAAACTTTGCTATTATAATATAAGAAAAAATTTAGAAATAGATGAGGTTAAGAGAGAAAATCATGAGAAAATATGAAGAAGAACATTATTTGTTTGAAAATATAAAGGAGAATATTTATCCATGGATCATTAAATCAATGTCCTTACCACAGACTTTGAATGGAAAGAAATTTTCGGAAAAGGATA
The DNA here is from genome assembly GCA_030526265.1 of Eubacteriales bacterium. Classification (GTDB taxonomy): domain Bacteria; phylum Bacillota; class Clostridia; order Lachnospirales; family Lachnospiraceae; genus Claveliimonas. Next base: position 16,837 of record JAUNDE010000019.1, read on the forward strand.
CACCGATCATCTCATTTGTCGGAGATCTCTCGATTGTATTTGTAATAAAAAGAGGCGAGGAAACATATGAAGTGGTAAAAGACAATATGCTTGCGCCGGATACAGATATCAGTGAGTTGTATCAGATTGCATGTCAGAACCTTGTCCGTGATGTGGAGTTTGTGATCAGCAATACGATGTATGGAGCATTTGGAATATTGGCAGATGGATTCCATGAGACAAGTGCGCTTTGCTTTAAGCATATCTGGAATGTATGTGTGGATAAACTGAAGGATGATCTTCTGATCATGGTGCCTGCAAGAGATACACTTGTTTTTGCAGCAGCTTCTAACGATAAAGTTGTACAGCAGATGAAAGCTTATGCGCAGCAGGCTTACGAAAGAAATACCGATAAGATCAGCCTGGAGACATTCGTATTTACAAAAGAAGAGAGGGAATTGTTGGCTTATGAAAAGACACAGCATTAAAATGATAGGATTGGATCTTGACGGGACATTATTGAACAGTGAAAAACGTATTTCAGAATATACAAGATCTGTCCTTAATCATGCGATCGAGAAAGGGGTTATTGTATTGCCGTCGACCGGCCGACCGGTCACCGGTCTTCCGAAGGAAATCATTGATTTCCCGGGAATCCGTTATGCGGTCACCTCCAATGGTGCGAGAGTCGTAGATCTGAAGGAGAATGGAAAGAGTGTATATGAGTGCGGCGTGCCTGTGGAAAAGGTGAAGGGAGTCATGAAGATCCTCAGCAAGTATGACACGATGAGAGAAGTCTATTACAAGGGACATGGATATGCCGCCGGTGAGAAGATCGACGAGGTTGAACGTTATATGTCAAATCCTGTTATGAAGGAGTATATTTTAGCGACAAGGATCCGGGTGGATGATCTTGATGCTTATGTTGAAGAACATATGGAGTCCGTTGATAAAGTGCATATTCTCTTTGCGGATCCTGAAAAGGAGAAAATGAAGGCAGCCAGAGAAATCGAGGAAATGTATCCGGAACTGAATGTTACAAGTGCACTTGATAATAATCTTGAGATCAATGAGGCAGGTGCGAACAAAGGACTTGCGTTGATCGAACTTGGAAGGCTTCTTGGGATTGAGCGGGAAGAAATTATGGCCTGTGGAGATGGGCTGAATGACCGGGCAATGATAGAAGAAGTAGGATTTGGTGTTGCAATGGAGAATGCAATGGAAGAAGTAAAAAAAGTCGCAGATTATATTACAGTATCCAACGATGAAGACGGCGTTGCAAAAGCAATCGAAAAATTTGTGCTGGATTAAAGCGGGAAGGAGCGTGCTATGTTAGATATTTTGAAAGTCATTATTCTTGGAATCGTGGAAGGTATTACGGAATGGCTTCCGGTGAGCAGTACCGGACATCTGATACTGATGGGAAGTCTGCTGCAGCCCGGGCTCAGCGATGCCTTTATGGAAATGTTCAATGTTGTGATACAGCTTGGTGCGATTATGGCAGTTGTCGTGCTGTATTTTGACAAGCTTTATCCATTTTCGAAAAAGAAATCGAAGAAACAGAAAATGCTTACATGGCAGATGTGGATCAAAGTTGCGATCGCATCTGTTCCGGCAGCAGTCATCGGTCTGATCTTTAATGATTATCTGGATGCTATATTTTACCGTCCGCTTCCGGTAGCGATCATGCTGATCGTATATGGTGTTCTGTTTATAATCATAGAAGAAAAAAATAAAAAAACAGAGCCTAAGGTAACGAAGATCTCACAGCTGACATTGAAAATGCTCATTTGGATCGGTGTTTTCCAGATGCTTGCATTGATTCCGGGAACCTCACGTTCTGGAGCTACGATCGTCGGTGCGCTGATGATCGGTGTCTCAAGAGAATGTGCGGCTGAGTTTACATTCTTCCTTGCGATCCCGGTTATGTTCGGAGCAAGTTTTCTGAAACTTCTCAAATTTGGAATGGCATTTACATTTTCCGAATTTGGCTTTCTGATGCTCGGATGTATCATATCGTTTGGCGTATCGGTTCTTGCGATCAAATTCCTGATGGGATATATCAAGAAACACGATTTTAAAGTATTTGGATATTATCGAATCGCATTAGGTGCCCTGATCATCATTGTGTCAATTGCCAGGATGATCTTAGGGTAATTATATAATTCATGAATTAGAGTTCATAAAAAAGAGGCATTTTCGTGTGAAATCCATCGATTTTGTATAAAAATGCCTTTAAAAATGTATAAAAATACAGTTGCAATTTGGCCAAAAAGTGCTAAAATATAACGCATAGCGAAAAAAATGAAAAATAATTTCTGCATAATCATGTGATTGTGATGAGAGAGGCGGTTATTGTATGAACAGTTGGACAGTGGAAATGGCAGATACATTTACACGGTGTTTCATCAGAGATGATAGATATAAACTTTTGATCAGCGGTATCGGTGTGACGATCAAGGTGTCACTTGTAGCTGTTATTTTAGGTATTATGATCGGTTTCCTGATCGCGCTCTGTAATCTTTCAAAGAATAAATTTCTCAGGGCGATCGGTAAGATTTATACCGATGTGATCCGTGGAACTCCGTCGGTTACCCAGCTGATGATCATTTACTTTGTAATCTTTGCAACGATCGATATCGATAAATGGATCATTGCAGCAATCGCGTTTGGTATCAATTCGGGTGCATATGTTTCGGAGATCATCCGGGCGGGTATCCTTTCAATCGACAAGGGACAGACAGAAGCCGGCAGATCACTTGGACTCAATGCTTACCAGACGATGTCAAAGATTGTGATCCCACAGGCATTGAAAAATATTTTCCCGGCGCTCTGCAATGAATTTATTGTTCTTATCAAGGAAACGGCGATCGTTGGTTACGTTGGTCTGATGGATATTCAGAAAGCCGGAGACTTTATCAAGAGTGCTACCTATGAAGCGTTTATGCCACTGATCGGTACAGCAATCATATATTATGTTCTGATCAAAGTTCTTACACTTGTCCTTGGTGTGTTTGAGAACAGACTGAGAAAATCAGACATAAGATAGGGGGTGCCGAAAGATGATAAAAGTAAAAAACTTACATAAAACATTTGATCAGTTAGAAGTGCTGAAAGGGATTGATGAGCACATCAGACCGGGAGAAGTCGTTGTGGTCATCGGACCGTCCGGTTCCGGAAAAAGTACATTCCTTCGCTGTCTTAACCAGCTTGAGGTGTCTACAGAAGGTGAGATCTATGTAGACGATGAACTGATCACAGATCCGAAGTGTGATGTGAATAAGGTACGTCAGAAGATGGGAATGGTATTTCAGCAGTTCAATCTGTTCCCGCATCTTACGATTCTTGAGAATATTACACTGGCACCTGTACTTCTGAAGAAGATGACGAAGGAGCAGGCGAAAGACCGGGCCATGGAACTTCTGAGAAGAGTTGGAATGGAAGAGAAGGCAGATGCTTACCCGGTTCAGCTGTCCGGTGGACAGAAGCAGAGAGTTGCGATCGCAAGAGCGCTTGCAATGAATCCGGAGATCATGCTTTTCGATGAGCCGACATCGGCGCTTGATCCGGAGATGGTTGGAGAAGTACTTGATGTTATGAAAGACCTTGCAAAATCGGGAATGACGATGGTGATCGTCACACATGAGATGGGATTTGCGAGAGAAGTTGCCTCAAGGGTGATCTTCATGGATCAGGGAATCATCATGGAGTGCGGAACGCCGGAAGAGGTATTTACAAATCCGAAAAACGAGAGAACGAAGCTGTTCTTAAGCAAAGTATTATAATGGTATTCTGCAAACATTGTTTGCAAGATATAAAGGTGCCAGACCAGAACGCTGGCAAGTGCGAAAACACAGGTAAAGACCTGTAATGGATGAAAAAAGGAGAAAGAATTATGAAAAAGATGACAAAAATCATTTCACTTCTTCTTGCAGCTGCAATGATGGCAGCAATGCTTGTTGCATGCGGAAGCAAAGAGAGTGAAGAGACAACAGAAGAAACAACATAGAGCGCAGATGCAATCAAGTTTGGTACAAATGCTGAATTTCCACCATTCGAGTTCGTTGCACAGGAAGGTGTGATCGGAGAGTTCGATGGTATCGACATGGCAATCGCAAAGCAGATCGCTGAAGAGAACGGAATGACAGCTGAGATCGAGAACATGGAGTTCGACTCACTGATCGTTGCACTTCAGAATGGACAGATCGATGCAGTTATCGCAGGTATGACAGTGACAGAAGAAAGAGCAGAGGCCGTTGATTTCTCTACACCATACTACACAGCAACACAGGTTATGATCGTAAAAGAAGGTTCTGATATCACAAAGGCAGCCGACATGGAAGGCAAAGAGATCCGTGTGATCCAGGGATACACAGGAGAGACTTGCGTAAGCGAGATGGGATATGAGTACGAGGCATTCAAAAAAGGTACAGAAGCAGTTATGGAGCTTGTAAACGACAAGTGTGACGTCGTAGTAATCGACTCTGCAACAGCTCAAAAGTATGTAGCTGACAATGAAGGCCTTGTGATCGTAGAAGATCCGGAAGCATTCGCATCTGAAGAGTATGCAATCGCAGTTCAGAAAGGCAACACAGAGCTTCTTGACAAGATCAATGCAGCAATCGAGAAAATGTTAGAAGACGGAACAGTTTCAGAGCTTGCAGCAAAATATACAGACGCTGAATAATCACGTTTCGAACATATAATGAGTGAATGGAAATCCCGCGCGCCGGTCTGGTGTGCGGGATCTTTTGTTGCAAAAATTAACGCTTTGCATTCGGGATGATTCACTGTATAATCATAGAAAATAACATCATCAATGAAAAAACAATTACGTCAGGGAAATATAATATGCAGGAAACAGGTAACAGATTACAGCAATTGCCGGAACCACTTGTGGAGTGGTACCGGAAGAACAGGAGAGAACTTCCGTGGAGAGAAAGCCCGGATGCATACAGAGTGTGGGTGTCAGAGATCATGCTGCAGCAGACAAGGGTGGAGGCAGTGAAGCCATATTATGCGAGATTTCTGAAAGAACTTCCGACGGTCAGGGATCTGGCAGAGGCGGACGAAGAAAAGCTTTTGAAATTATGGGAAGGGCTTGGTTACTACAATCGTGTCCGAAATATGCAGAAAGCCGCGAATCAGATCATGATCGATTATCACGGAGTGTTTCCGTGTGAGTATGAAGAGATCAGAAAATTGAAAGGGATCGGAAATTATACGGCGGGAGCGATCAGCTCTTTTGCGTTTGGGATAGCAAAACCCGCGGTGGACGGAAATGTTCTGCGCGTGATCTCAAGGATCCGGGGAAGCTATGAAGACATTATGAAACAGAGTGTCAGAAAAAAGATAGAAGAACAGATTGAAGAGGTGATTCCGGAAGATGCAGCGAGTGACTTTAATCAGGGACTGATCGAGCTCGGCGCGATCGTCTGCGTCCCGAACGGAGAGCCAAAGTGCGTGGAATGTCCGGTGAAACATCTCTGCGCGGCATATGAAAAGGGGATTCAGGCGGAGCTCCCGGTAAAGAAAAAGCCAAATGCCAGAAGGATCGAGCACCGGACAGTGCTTGTATTTCGGGATGACGGTGCGACTGCGATCCGCAAAAGACCGGCGAAAGGACTGCTCGCCAGAATGTACGAGCTTCCAAATGTCGAAGGAACACTTAACGCAGATGAAGTGATCGCATACAGCAAGGAGATCGGACTGACACCGATCCGCGTGAAACCACTCGGGGAGGCAAAACATATCTTCAGTCATGTCGAGTGGCATATGACCGGGTATTTTGTTCAGGTCGATGAGCTCGAGCGGTCATGTAAGCCAAAAATGATTTTTGCAAGACCGGATGAAATAAAAAAACGCTACCCGATACCGGCAGCGTTTGAAAAATATATTGGTTATGCGATGTGATCAGTATGTGATCAGTTTTACTGTTTCGTGTTCGAGCGATGCGGTCATTGTATCTGAATACGGAACAGGTTCGCCGTCTGTGTGGAGCGGAAGTGCCTGATCGCTGCGGAGAGCGAATTGGTCGCATGAAAAGGTATGGACTCCTTTGAATATCGTGTGCCATCCTTTGAACGCAGTTGGCAAAAGGAAGAGCACCTTGAGCTTTGGGAGACCGGCGATGATGGTGAGGTTCAGTTTTCCGTCACACGGATCTGCATCCGGGCAGAATTTGAAACCTCCGCCTTCGTACGGATGGTTCATGGCAGCGACAAAATAAGTCTTTTCGTAGGAGACTTCTTCTTTTCCATCGATAGAGACATGAACAGTACATGGTTTTAGAGCAAGGAGCTGCGTGAGAGCGATCCCGACATATGTAAGGCGGCCGAGGTGAAGGCGGTTTAATGCAATCTTGATCAGGGATGTTACAGACTGATGGCAGACTGCCGCATCAAAGCCTGCGCCTGCACTTACTGCAAAGCGTTTTGACTTTTCGCCTTTGTGATAAGTGATGCATCCAATATTAATGGATGTTGTCTTTTGGGAATACAGGATATTCTGCAGTGTCTCTGAAGGTGTTGACCTGAATCCGAAGAATCTTGCAAAATCATTGCTGGAGCCGATCGGGATATAGCCCAGTGTAACTTTGGAAAGATCTGTGATGCCGTTTATGACTTCATCGACTGTTCCGTCGCCGCCGAGCATGATGATCGTATGTTCCATGCCATCAGAAGTGAGATCTCGTACTATCTGGGTAGCGTGTCTCTGGTATTTTGTAAAATGAACATCGTAGGAAACTTCTCTTTCTTTTAATATCTGTTCTAATTCTTTCCATACTTTTGCGCCAAGTCCTGATCTGGCGTTTGGATTTGTAATAAACGTATACATATGTCTTGTCCTCAGTTAATCGTGTTGATAAGATACTTTGATTATACTTTTTTTTGGAATCCTTTACAATATGCGGATATGATTTACAGACTTCATTATTGACAGAAAATCTCAGATGTTGTATAGTACGTCGTGTAGACAAGGACGTCTTTGGGTAAGACCCAATGACGTCCTTTTTTTGTTGCCATGCATCCGGAGGAAGCTGCCAGTGGCAGGTTCTGTAGGTTATGGCGACGAGACAAGTGACATCGTGCCTGAATGAACAGGAATTTCTTTCATAGTGATGAGGAGGAAAAGTATGGATTTACATGAAGAATGTGGTGTGTTTGGCGCATTTTCGACAGAAGAAGTGGATCTTGCATCGATGGCGTATTATGGATTATATGCGCTTCAGCATCGAGGGCAGGAAAGCTGTGGGATCGTAGTGAATGAGAAAGGTATTTTTCATTCACACAAAGATATCGGTCTTGTCAGTGAAGTATTTTCAAAAGAAAATCTGAGACGGTTTCCAAAAGGAAATATCGTGGTTGGACATGTGCGATACGGTACGACCGGAGCCAATACAAGAAGCAACTGTCAGCCGATCGAGGTGAATCACCAGAAAGGGAAACTTGCGCTTGCCCATAACGGGAATTTGAGCAATGCATTGGAACTTCGGGATGAACTGGAACTTTCCGGAGCAATTTTCCAGTCCACAAGTGATACCGAGACGATTGCGTATATCATCACAAGAGAGCGAATCCGTTCTTCGAGCATTGAGGAAGCTGTGAGCAGAGCAATGTACCGGCTGGAGGGAGCCTATTCTCTTGTAATGATGTCTCCGCAGAAGCTGATCGCGGTTCGTGATCCGAGGGGATTCAGACCACTTTGTTATGGACAGATGGCAGATGGAACCTATGTTGTTGCTTCGGAAAGCTGTGCACTGCAGGCGGTGGGAGCTGAATTTGTAAGAGACATTCAGCCTGGTGAGATCGTTATCTTCTCTATGAATGGCGTGCGCTCTATCACGGAACACTGCAATCTGGAAAAGAAAACAACATGTATTTTTGAGTATATTTATTTCGCAAGACCGGATTCTGTCATAGACGGTAAATGCGTGCATTCCTCAAGGTATAAAGTGGGCCAGATACTGGCAGAACGATTCCCGGTCGATGCGGATGTCGTGATCGGAGTCCCGGACAGCGGACTGGACGCGGCTCTTGGATATGCAGACCGCTCAGGGATACGATATGAAATAGGACTGATCAAAAACAAATATATCGGAAGAACGTTTATCTCGCCGGGGCAGGATACGAGATTTAATCAGGTGAAGATCAAGCTGAGTCCGATAAAGAGTGTGCTGGAAGGGAAAAGAGTTGTTCTGATCGACGATTCCATCGTTCGTGGTACTACGAGCAGGAGGCTTGTGAAGCTTCTGAGAGAAGCAGGGGCAAAAGAAATACATATGAGAATATCGGCACCGCCGTTTTTGCATCCTTGCTACTATGGAACGGATATTGATTCAGAAGAAAATCTGATCGCACACAATCACAGTATTGAAGAGATCAAAGAGATCATCGGGGTGGATTCGCTTGGCTATCTTCCGATGGGAGAACTTCCGCAGCTCGTTGACAGTGACGAGATCTGCACGGCATGCTTCAGCGGTGATTATCCGACGAAGGTTCCGACAGATCTCAGAAAAAACCGTTTTGAAGGGAAAATAAAAATCGAATAATGATTGGGAGGGGCTGCGGCAATTGCTGCAGCCTTTTCGGTCATCAGCTGCTTTTCTTGATTTTTAAATGACTGCATGATACACTTGATTCAGACGAAACGGTCAGGGGAAATGACCGATGATAAAAGAGAGGTATTTGATATGGAAAACCCAATTGTTACAATTGAGATGGAAAATGGAGATATTATGAAAGCGGAACTGTATCCGGACGTGGCACCGAATACAGTCAATAACTTTATTTCACTGGTGAAAAAAGGATACTATGACGGACTGATCTTTCATCGCGTAATCCGCGGATTCATGATCCAGGGCGGATGTCCGAACGGAACAGGAATGGGAGGCCCGGGCTATCAGATCAAAGGCGAGTTCGCACAGAATGGATTTGCAAATGATATTCGCCATACACCGGGTGTTCTTTCTATGGCACGTGCCATGCATCCGGACTCAGCAGGATCACAGTTCTTCATCATGCATGAGACATCACCGCATCTCGACGGTGCGTATGCCGCATTCGGAAAGATCGTCGAAGGAATGGACGTTGTGAATAAGATCGCTGAGACAAGAACAGGCTGGCAGGACAGACCGGTCAGCGAGCAGAAGATGAAAAGAGTGACGGTTGACACAAAGGGTGTTGATTATCCGGAACCTGAGAAGGCTTAAGTGTAAGAGAAGGAGGCTGAAACTGTTATGGGTAAAATGGTTCAGACCGATGACTTGATTTTTGAATATGCAAAATGTGACGAAGAAGGGAATGTGACCGGTTCTTATCGCGCGATCGACAAAGTAAACCTTGATATTGAGCAGGGTCAGTTTATTGCGATCCTGGGGCATAACGGCTCCGGAAAATCGACGCTTGCGAAGCATATGAATGCGATCCTGCTTCCGACAGGGGGCACGATGTGGGTCGGAGGGCGTGACACGAAAGATCCGAATGAGTTATGGAATGTCCGTCAGTCGGCAGGTATGGTATTTCAGAATCCCGATAACCAGATCATTGGAACTGTTGTGGAAGAGGATGTCGGATTTGGACTGGAGAATCTTGGTGTTCCTACAGCCGATATCTGGAAACGTGTGGAAGAGAGCCTCAAAGCGGTTGGGATGATCGAATACAGACATCATTCACCAAATAAATTATCGGGCGGTCAGAAACAGCGTGTTGCGATCGCCGGAGTGATTGCGATGAGACCGAAGTGCATCGTCCTTGATGAACCAACGGCTATGCTGGATCCGAATGGACGGAAGGAAGTCCTCCGTACCGTACAGGAACTTCGGAAACAGGAGAATATCACAGTGATCCTGATTACGCATTACATGGAAGAAGTCATTGATGCAGATAAAGTATTTGTTATGGATCATGGCCATGTGGTCATGGAAGGAACACCAAAGGAAGTCTTTTCCCAGGTCGATACGCTGAAAAGTTATCGGCTGGACGTTCCGCAGGTGACAATACTTGCAGATGAACTAAGAAAACGCGGACTGGATATCCCAGCCGGTATTTTGAGGAAAGAGGAACTGGTGAAAGCAATATGTCAATTAAAATAGAGCATTTAAATTATGTATACAGCCAGGGCACAGCCTATGAGAAACAGGCGCTGAAAGATATCTGCCTTGAGATCCCGCATGGTGAGTTCGTTGGCATTATCGGACACACCGGCTCGGGAAAGTCAACGCTGATCCAGCACCTGAACGGTCTGATCAGGGCCACGAGTGGTGCGCTGTATTATAATGGTGAGAATATTTATGAAGAAAACTATAATTTAAGGGCGCTGAGAAGTCAGGTCGGACTTGTGTTCCAGTATCCGGAACATCAGCTTTTTGAGATCGATGTTCTTACGGATGTCTGTTTCGGACCAAAAAATCAGGGGCTTCCAAAGGAAGAGTGTGAGAAGAGAGCGCTGGAAGCACTGAAACTGGTAGGTCTGAAAGAGAAGTATTACAAGTCCTCTCCGTTTGAACTTTCAGGAGGTCAGAAACGAAGAGTTGCGATCGCAGGTGTGCTTGCAATGAGACCGAAGGTACTTGTCCTGGATGAGCCTACGGCAGGACTTGACCCGAAAGGCCGGGATGATATCCTCGATCAGATCGCATATCTTCACAGAGAAAGTGATCTGACGGTTGTGCTTGTATCGCACAGCATGGAAGACATCGCGAAGTATGCAGATCGCCTGATCGTTATGAATCACGGAGAAGTGCAGTACAATGACAGTCCGAAGAATGTATTCGCCCACTACCGTGAGCTTGAGAAAATGGGACTTGCCGCGCCACAGGTGACATACATTATGCATGAGCTGAAAGAAAAGGGGCTTTCTGTTGATGCGGATGCTACAACGGTGAAAGAGGCGGCAGACAGCATCATGAACGCTCTTGCGGGAGCTTCTTCTGCAAAAGGAGGTGCCGGAAATGATTAGGGATATCACGATTGGACAGTATTATCCGGCAAAAAGTGTGCTCCACAGACTTGATCCGAGAGTGAAACTGGTTGCGACCGTATTGTATCTGATTTCGCTGTTTCTGTTTAAGAATATTTCAGGATACATCGTGGTGACGATTTTTCTTGTTACGGTCATCCGGTTATCAAAAGTACCATTTAAGTATATTATGCGCGGTATGAAGCCGATCCTCATGATTTTGATGATCACGCTTTTGTTTAACTTGTTCCTCACAAGAGACGGAGATATTATTTTCCGGATCTGGAAGCTCAGCATTACAGAAGGCGGATTGAGAAATGCCGTCTTTATGGCGATGCGCCTGCTCTATCTTATCGCGGGCTCCTCGCTGATGACATTTACAACAACACCAAATGAACTTACGGATGGAATCGAGAGCCTTTTGAAGCCTCTTAATAAGGTTCATGTACCGGTTCATGAGATCGCGATGATGATGTCAATTGCGCTGAGATTTATTCCGATCCTTCTTGAGGAGACGGATAAGATCATGAAGGCGCAGATCGCAAGGGGAGCTGACCTTGAGAGTGGAAATATGCTCGAGAAAGCAAAAGCTATGGTTCCGATCCTTGTGCCTCTTTTTGTGTCGGCGTTCCGCCGTGCAAATGATCTCGCAATGGCGATGGAGGCGAGATGCTACCGGGGAGGCGAAGGCAGGACGAAGATGAATCCGCTGAAATATCACAGCAGAGATTACGCGGCGTATTTGTTTATGATCGCCTATATCATTGTGGTTGTCTGCGTGGGCAGATTTGTTCCGATTCATATCTGGGTATTCTGATGAAAATGAGGCTGTTTGGAATTATTTGCCGTTTGAAACAATAGAAAAATAGTAATATGATATCGAGTAGGAAAGCGATTTCCTGCTCGATTCGTTTATCATTATGCATGTTGTCCGAGAAATCTATTTGCAAATTGTGAAATATATACAGCAAAGTGTGAAAACATATAAAAATTATTGTAATTATTACCAATCTTTGACATAATAGATAGGAGGGATGGTTATGAGACGAATTAAATTGACTGTGGCGTATGATGGAACGGAATACTGTGGATGGCAGATTCAGCCAAATGGTATAACCATAGAAGAAATACTGAACCGTGAGATCAGCAGTCTTACAGGAGAAGAAATTCGTGTTATAGGTGCCAGCCGAACAGATTCTGGCGTTCATGCATTGGGAAATGTAGCTGTTTTTGATACGGAATGTTCAATTCCGCCAGAGAGAATAGCATATGCATTGAACCGCAGGATGCCGGATGATATCGTGATCATGAAGTCTGAAGAGGTGTCGCATGACTGGCATCCGAGATATCAGGATGTGATCACAAAAACATACGAATATCATATATACAATGCTGATGTTCCAAATCCAATGAAAAGAAGAACAACAGCATTTGTTTCATTTCCGCTGGATATTGAAAAAATGCGAGAGGGCGCGGCGTATGTAGTCGGGGAACATGATTTTGCAAGTTTTTGCAATGTCAGGACCAATACAAATGATACGGTCAGAACTGTTTACGAGATCACAGTCGAAAAGAGAGAGGATGAGATTGTGATTCGAATCAAAGGCAATGGATTCCTGTACAACATGGTAAGGATCATTGCCGGAGTGTTGATACGTGTTGGACGGGGATTTTACGAGCCGGAAAAAGTCCGGGATATTCTGGAGGAAAAGAAAAGAACAGAAGCCGGCGTGACAGCGCCGCCGCAGGGACTTGTCCTTATAGGAATAGACTATAATAAGGAAAATTAACGAATTTCTGTAAGCAGGAGCTGTTTTTTGGTTGACAGTGGAAAATGTAAATGATATTCTAAAAACAAAAGATTTGCAAATGCAAATCAAGTTTACAGATGCAAACTTATGTGTATGAACAGGAGGAAAAACAATGGAAATGTTACTTAAGTTGGTTCCGGTATTCGGTGTTGTTGCACTGCTTTTTGCAGCTTATCTTGCATCAAAGGTTAACAGGCAGAGTGCAGGATCGGACAGAATGAAGGAAATCGCAGGATCTATCAGTGACGGAGCGAAGGCATTCCTTACAGCTGAGTACAAGATTTTGATCGTATTTGTACTGGTACTCTTTGTGCTGATCGGATTTGGAATCGGAAACTGGATCACAGCGATCTGTTTTGTTGTTGGAGCTGCTTTCTCAACACTTGCAGGCTATTTCGGAATGACGGTTGCAACAAGAGCAAATGTCAGAACAGCCAATGCGGCAAAAGAAGGCGGAATGAACAAGGCTCTTTCGATCGCGTTCTCAGGCGGTGCTGTTATGGGTATGTGCGTTGCCGGTCTTGGAGTACTTGGTGTAGGTGGTATCTACGTACTTACAGGAAATGCAGATATCTTGTTTGGATTCAGTCTTGGTGCTTCATCCATCGCGTTGTTTGCACGTGTAGGTGGCGGTATCTATACAAAAGCAGCAGACGTTGGTGCTGACCTTGTTGGTAAAGTTGAAGCAGGTATTCCGGAAGATGATCCGCGTAACCCGGCTGTTATCGCAGATAATGTAGGTGATAACGTAGGTGACGTTGCCGGAATGGGAGCTGACCTTTTCGAATCATATGTCGGAGCTGTTATTTCAGCATTGACACTTGGTCTTGTATATTTCCAGGCAGAAGGTGCGATCTACCCACTTGCAATCGCAGGTCTTGGACTTATCGCATCGATCCTTGGAACATTTTTCGTACGTGGTGATGAAAATTCAAACCCGCACAAAGCATTGAAGACAGGTACATATGCAGCAAGTGTGATCGTTCTGATTATCGCATTTGTTCTCAGCAAAATGTGCTTTGGTAACTTTAACGCAGCGATCGCAATCGTATCCGGACTGATCGTTGGACTTCTGATCGGTATCATCACAGAGGTCTACACATCCGGTGATTATAAATCAGTAAAAGAAATCGCAGATCAGTCTGAGACCGGTTCTGCAACAACGATCATCAGCGGTATCGCGGTAGGTATGAAATCTACAGCAATCCCGATCATCCTGATCTGTGTTGGTATCTTTGCAGCATATCAGGTATGTGGTCTTTACGGTATCGCGCTTTCTGCAGTAGGTATGCTTTCAACAACAGCGATCACAGTTGCAGTTGATGCTTATGGTCCAATCGCAGATAACGCAGGTGGTATCGCAGAGATGTCAGGGCTTGACAAGAGCGTTCGTAATATTACAGATAAACTTGATGCAGTAGGTAATACGACAGCAGCTATGGGTAAAGGTTTTGCTATCGGTTCTGCAGCTCTTACAGCACTTTCACTTTTTGTGACATATGCAGAAGCAGTGAAGCTCGATACGATCGATATTCTTGATCATCGCGTAATCATTGGTCTGTTCATTGGTGGTATGCTTCCATTCCTGTTCTCAGCTATGACAATGTCATCCGTTTCAAGAGCAGCGAACCAGATGATCGCAGAAGTAAGAAGACAGTTCCGTACAATTCCTGGAATTATGGAAGGAACCGGAAAACCGGATTACAAATCATGTGTAGCAATCTCAACAACAGCAGCGCTTAAGGAAATGCTTGTACCAGGTGTTATGGCAGTAGCGGTTCCGCTGATCGTAGGTGTTCTTCTTGGACCTGCAGCACTTGGCGGACTTCTTGCGGGAGCACTCGTAACAGGTGTTATGATGGCAATCTTCATGTCAAATGCGGGTGGCGCATGGGACAATGCTAAGAAATATATCGAAGATGGAAATCACGGCGGAAAAGGAAGCGATGCTCATAAAGCAGCAGTCGTTGGTGATACAGTAGGTGACCCGTTCAAGGATACATCAGGTCCATCCATCAACATCCTTATTAAGTTGATGACAATCGTTTCACTTGTTTTTGCACCATTATTCCTTTCTATCGGCGGATTACTGTAATCGTTGGTGCTTGACAAAGCCTCTGTAATCAGTTAGACTTTTTCTGTAAACAGGATAAAGGCTTTGAAAAGAACAAGTAGAGATGATCACACCCTTACAGAAAGCAGCCGGAAGATGAGAGGCGCAAGAAAGAGATGATCTTGAATACATCTTGGAGCCTCACACCGAAAGACAGAAGTAGGCTGTGACGTAGGAGCGCACGTTACGCGTATCGAGTGTAACAGATGCACTCAGTGAGACCAGAGGTGTGAGCTTTTGGTGAAGTAAGGTGGTAACACGGATATTAACCCGTCCTTATCGAATGATAAGGGCGGGATTTTTTGTTGCCATGCATCCGGAGGAAGCTGCCAGTGGCAGGTTCTGTAGGTGTGTATAAAGTATACTACTCGAGCAGGAATCATCCTGCTCGAGTATATGGCAAATAATTTTACATGGAAAAGGAGAATATTATGGGAATTTATGAAGAACTTCAGGCACGTGGCCTGATCGCACAGGTAACAGATGAGGAGAGAATCAGAGACCTTGTAAATAATGGAAAGGCAGTTTTTTATATTGGTTTTGACCCTACGGCAGACAGCCTGCATGTAGGACATTTTATGGCACTCTGCCTGATGAAGAGACTTCAGGAAGCAGGGAATAAACCGATCGCCCTCATCGGAGGCGGAACAGCGATGATCGGAGACCCGTCAGGAAGAACAGACATGCGTCAGATGATGACAAAAGAGACGATCGATCATAACGTAGAATGCTTCAAGAAACAGATGAGCCGCTTCATCGATTTTTCAGATGGAAAAGCCCTTCTTGTAAATAACGCAGACTGGCTGCTCGATCTGAATTACGTCGATGTTCTCCGTGAAGTAGGATCGTGCTTCTCTGTCAATAACATGCTTCGTGCAGAATGCTACAAACAGAGAATGGAAAAAGGACTTTCCTTCCTTGAGTTCAACTACATGATCATGCAGAGCTACGACTTCTATGCATTGTACAAAAAATACGGATGTAATATGCAGTTCGGCGGAAATGATCAGTGGAGCAACATGCTTGGCGGTACAGAGCTGATTCGCCGCAAACTTGGTGAGGATGCAGGTGCAATGACGATCACACTCCTTCTTAACTCAGAAGGAAAGAAGATGGGTAAAACTCAGAGTGGTGCAGTATGGCTTGATCCGGAGAAGACCTCTCCGTTTGATTTCTACCAGTACTGGAGAAATGTTGCAGATGCAGATGTACTGAAATGTATCCGTATGCTTACGTTCCTTCCGCTTGAGGAAATTAACAAGATGGATACATGGGAAGGTGCACAGCTCAATACAGCAAAAGAAATCCTTGCATACGAACTTACAAAACTCGTGCATGGAGAAGAAGAGGCGGAGAAAGCAAAAGAATCTGCAAAAGCACTGTTCAGCCAGGGAGCGGCAGCAGATATGCCTGCAGTAGAAGTGACGGAAGAAGATTTCAGAGACGGTAAGATCGATATCCTTGCCCTTCTTGTAAAAGCAGGACTGACACAGTCCAGAGCAGAGGCACGCAGAAATGTACAGCAGGGCGGCGTTTCTGTAGACGGAGAAGTTGTTAAAGATCCGTTTACATCCTATGTGGCAGAAGACCTTCACGGTGAAGGCATCGTGCTCAGAAGAGGAAAGAAAAAATACTGCAGGATCGTGATGTAATACGGAAATAGCATGAAAATTGTGAAAAAAAAGTAAAAAGCAGCATGAAAATGTTGCGGAATACAGCGAAAAACCCGCAAAAATATGTTGACAATGACAATCGCATATAATATACTATAGCAGTATGACAATAGAAGAAACAGAAGGCTTCATTAGCCCCGAAGCATCTGGTTTCATATAATTTTGAATGATTGGATATACGGACAGTATCTGATGATTCACAGGTAATTGTAATGATTCAAATAGGAGGACAAAACCAATGAAAACTTATATGGCGAATCCAGATAAGATTGAAAGAAAATGGTATGTAATTGATGCTGCTGGATGTACATTAGGACGTTTATCTTCAGAAGTAGCTAAGATTTTAAGAGGAAAAAATAAACCAGAATTCACACCACACATTGACACAGGTGATTATGTTGTAGTTGTGAATGCATCTAAGATTAAAGTAACTGGTAAGAAAATGAACCAGAAAGTATATTACAATCACTCAGACTATGTTGGAGGAATGAAAGAGACAACATTGGCAGAGATGATGGATAAGAAACCTGAAAGAGTAATTGAGCTCGCAGTTAAGGGAATGCTTCCAAAGGGACCTCTCGGAAGAGCTATGATCAAAAAGCTTCATGTATATGCTGGACCAGAGCATGAGCAGCAGGCTCAGAAGCCAGAGACACTTACAGTTTAATTAGAAAGGTCGAAAGGAGGATTTTAAAATGGCTACAGCTAAATTCTACGGAACAGGAAGAAGAAAAAAATCAATCGCAAGAGTATACTTGGTACCTGGAACAGGTAACATCACAATAAATAAAAGAGATATCGATGAGTATCTTGGACTTGAGACACTCAAAGTTATCGTTCGTCAGCCACTCGTGTTGACAGAGACAGAAGGAAAATTCGACGTAATCGTTAACGTGAAGGGTGGCGGTTATACAGGACAGGCTGGTGCTATCCGTCATGGTATCGCAAGAGCACTTTGCGAGGCAGATGCTGATTACAGACCAGCACTTAAGAAAGCCGGATTCCTTACACGTGATCCACGTATGAAAGAGCGTAAGAAGTACGGTCTCAAAGCAGCTCGTAGAGCACCACAGTTCTCCAAGAGATAATCATTTGTGGAACGATTACAAAAGATATTCATCCCGGAAACTTCGGTTTCCGGGATTTCTTTATATCTGGTCAGATCATTGACTGCAATCTCAAAAAATCTTAAACAAGTCACCCAAGTCATTGTTATTCGTAAGATAATTAACTTGACAGAACAATGAATCTAAATTAGAATGTATCTGTATCAGATACAAATACATTAAAGCGTCTTATGTGAATATTGAGAG
>JAUNDE010000020.1:0-18959 GCA_030526265.1 Eubacteriales bacterium
TGGGTGTGTTCGGGACTTTCACCCATTAGAGCGCGCCCATGGCGCGCAAACCAACGAAAGCGGTCTGAGGTTTTCCCCGGACCGCTTTCGCATATCTCCATATCCTGTTATATCTTCGTCGTCCATTCCTGGCAATTCCATACTTTCGTCACTACATCCTGATAAAATTCCGGTTCGTGACAGATCAGAAGAATTGTTCCCTTGTATTCCTTCAACGCTCTCTTAAGCTCCTCCTTCGCATCCACGTCCAGATGATTCGTCGGCTCGTCGAGAAGCAGGATATTCGTCTCGATATTCAGTATCTTACAGAGGCGCACCTTTGCCTGTTCTCCGCCGCTTAACACACGCACCTGACTCTCGATATGCTTTGTCGTCAGTCCGCATTTCGCAAGTGCAGAGCGCACTTCATACTGATTCCAGGACGGAAATTCCTTCCAGATCTCCTCGATACATGTCGTGGAATTATTTGCATCCGCCTCCTGCTCGAAGTATCCGATCATCTGATAATCGCCAAGCTCCACCTCTCCGGAGTACGGTTTCACAAGTCCCAGTATACTCTTCAGAAGAGTCGTCTTTCCAATTCCGTTTGCCCCGACAAGGGCAATCTTCTCGCCGCGCTCCATGCTGATATTCAGCGGTTTCGAAAGCGGCTCATCATACCCGATTACGAGATCTTTCGTCTCGAAGATCATCTTGCCCGATGTACGTCCGCGTTTAAAATGGAATTCCGGCTTCGGCTTCTCTTTCGCAAGCTCGATCACTTCCATCTTATCGAGCTTCTTCTTGCGTGCCATCGCCATATTTCTCGTTGCAACGCGGGCCTTATTTCTCGCAATGAAATCATTCAGCTCGCTGATCTCCTGCTGCTGTTTCTTGTACGCCGCTTCAAGCTGCGCTTTCTTCATTGCATACACTTCCTGGAAATGATCATAATCTCCCGGATAACGATCCAGCGCCTGATTCTCCATATGGTAAATGATATTGATCACACTGTTTAAGAACGGAATGTCATGAGAGATCAGAATAAACGCATTCTCATAATCATTCAGATAGCGTTTCAGCCATTCGATATGATCCTCATCGAGATAGTTCGTCGGCTCATCAAGAAGAAGAATGTCAGGCTTCTCCAGAAGAAGCTTCGCCATCAGCACCTTCGTCCTCTGTCCTCCGGACAATTCCGTGACATCTCTGTCCAGACCGATCTCTTCCAGCCCGAGTGCACGTCCGACTTCACTTACCTTCGCATCGATCATATAAAAGTCATGATGCTCCAGCAGTTCCTGGTACGTACTTGTCTCTTCCATCAGATACTGCATCTCTTCATCATCGGCTGTCGCCATCTTTTCATACATCTCATTCATCGCAGCTTCCATATCGAAAAGAAATGCGAATGCAGAGTTCAGCACATCACGGATCGTCATTCCCTTCTCAAGCACAGCATGCTGATCAAGATAACCAACACGGATATGCTTCGCCCACTCGACCGTCCCTTCATCCGGCATCAGTTTCCCGGTTATGATATTCATAAACGTAGATTTTCCTTCTCCGTTTGCTCCGATCAGCCCGATATGTTCACCCTTCAGCAGTCGAAAAGACACATCCGAGAAGATCGCCCTGTCACCAAAGCCATGTGTCAGATTTTTTACATTTAAAATCATATTTTTCTCCCAGTTATTTCCTGTTTTTCTTTTAATTCGAATGTATGCGAGACTTAGCGCACGATTCCGGCCAGCTTAAGCTGACATCTTTCTTCTCAGAATCACTGCGCATCTTACTCTAATCACTCAGTCTCTTTGAGAAGTTTCCATCGACCTGCACCCCTTCTGTGCACACGATAAATGCATCCGGATCGATATCGTGGACTTCTTTTTTCAGACTCGGAAGCTCGTATTTATTTACAACAGAATAATAAACCTTTGTGTCCTCGCTTGTATAGCATCCGATTCCATCCCAGCGGGTCACTCCCCTCTGAACATTTTTCAGCACTCCTTCTGAAACATTTTCCTTCTTCGTAAATATCATGACCCCGATCAGAATGTTGCGCTGATGATAACGGTCGAGCACAAGTGCCATCAGCGTTGTGTAGATCAGAGAATAGATGACCGTCTCAACATCATAGATAAAGTAACAGCATCCATAGACAAAAATATTTACAATGATATACATAATACCAACCGACGCCTTTGGATTACGCTCCGTAATACACATGCCGACAATATCCTGACCGCCTCCGGCAGCACCGGTCGTCAGGACGATTCCCACTCCGATTCCCGTCAGGATTCCTGCAACGAGACACGCCGTAAGCGGATCCGACACAATCGCTTCTTTTGGTGCCGGAAGAATCATCATCCACACCGAATACATCGTTGTGGCAAAGATCGTCTTCACCATAAATTTCTTTCCCATCAGAATCAAACCGAGAAGAAATGCCGGAATATTGATCATCAGAAACATTGGACTTACAAGGTCAAAGGATCCCTGATAAATACCTGTCACATCTGTCAGGAAGCTTACGATCACCTGTGCAATTCCAAGAAATCCTGTATTGTACAAGCCAAACGGAAGAATCAGCTGATTCACCGTCAGACCAAACAGTCCTGTTCCAAATAAGATCTGAAGTATCTCCTTCATCGTCCTCTTCATATGTTCATTCATGGCAAACACCCATCGCCTTTCTTCCTGTGTAAAGTATTCATGATATATGATCTTCACGACCATGATACCTGCGGATTGTTCCGCGCATTGCGCTCCCAAAATCCTACCTGGTATCATTATAAATAACTTTATTAAATTAATCAATGTGCCGTGATGATAAAAGGGAGATACACGCTGCACACATGCGTGTATCTCCCTTTCTATATGACTGAGATTTCTATTCTATTTCTATGCTTCCTGCTCCTCGGCAGCCAACACTCTCTGCAAGTGCATTGCAAGATATCCATATTCCACATCCGATAATTCAAAGTGGAGCTTTTCGACCAACCGGTTACAGATTTCTTTTGCCATCTCATATTCCTGCGGAAAACGGGTCTCCATATAATCGTTCATGTTCAGCTTGATCCCTTCGCCCTTCATGCCTCTTGCGACCATGAATCTCACATGATTCATCAGACGATTGTAAGACAGGCTCATCACATCAAGCTTTTTCCCAAGAACGGTTTCGACGTAGGATACACAGTCTCTGACTGCCTGTGCAATGGTGATCGCGTCAGACAGTTCGTGATTCTCTATTGCTGTATGGACGTGAAGCGCTATATATCCGACCTCATCCTCATTGAGGTCCACACCCATTCTCTGCCTGAGCACAGGCACGACACTCAGCGCCACCTGATACTCTGTTTCGAACAGCAGTCTGATATCATCATTTAATGGATTGCTCAAAATCTCATGATTTTTCAGTCGCTTCACTGCATATTCGATATGGTCGGCCATCGGGAAGAGAATGTTGTAATCGATCTTCTCGAATTTCTTTTCAGCCTCCTGTATTACCACATTGGCAACCTCCAAAAATTCCGGAGCAATACTCTGTGCCAGCTTTCTGGCATCTCCCCGCTTTGTAACCTGCTGGAGCGAGTAGACAGAGGCATCCGGCGTAGCATCAACAGTCTGCGTGACTTTTTTCCCAAAACCGATTCCTTTTTCCATAATCAGATATTCCTGATTATCACTTTTCGACACAGCAATAATTGTATTATGATTTAACACTTTACTGATTCTGTACATCCCGTTTCCCTCATAAATAACCCGACTACTCGATCACGTCGATTGCAAACAATGCTTCGCCCTTCTCAACTTCCCCTTCTTTGAGAAGACGAACTTTCTGATTTTCTCCAAGCTCTGTGCAGAGAACAGGAGACATCAGTGATGGTGCATTCGCTTTCAGATATTCAAGATTAAGTTTCAGCAATGGATCGCCTTTTTTCACTTTGCTTCCCTGCTCTGTCAATACTTCGAAGCCTTTTCCTTCCAGTTTTACCGTATCAATTCCCATGTGAAGCAATACACTGATTCCGTTGTCAAGCGCAAGACCAACCGCATGTTTTGTATCGAATACGAACAGCACTTCTCCGTCTTCCGGAGCACACACGATCGGATCTACAGGTGTAACAGCCACACCATCTCCCATCAGTCTTCCTGCGAATGCTTCATCCGGAACTTCTGAAAGATCTGCCGCAATACCTTTTACCGGGCTTCCGATCTCAATTGTTTTTACTACATTTCCTTCTGTAACTTTTTCTTCTGCGTTCTTTACTTCTGTCTGTGAAGAAACCTCTTCACTTCCAGTATACTCCTCATTTGGAGCTGTCTCAAGATAATCTTCCAGGTTTGATTTAATTACCGTTACACGTGGTCCGTAAATGATCTGAACACCGTTTCCTTTGTGAACAACACCGGATGCTCCGCTTGCTTTCAACATGGAGTCATTTACAAGTTCTGCTTTAAATACTGTACAACGAAGTCTTGTTGCACAGCAGTCAACATCTGAAATATTTTTCTTTCCGCCAAGACCATTGCAGATCATAACTGAAACTTCATCAGCTGAGCCAGCATCAGCTGCTTTCTTTGCATTTACATCACTTCTTGTGTAAAGTTTAACCTCTCCGTCACCCTCTTCACGCCCAGGAGTTTTGAGGTCAAGCTTCTTGATAAGAAGGCTGAACAACAGATAATATACTACGAAGTATGCAACACCAACGATCACAATCCAGATCCAGTGTGTCTTAGCATTTCCCTGAAGAATACCAAAGAGGAACATATCGATAAATCCGCCTGAGAATGTCATACCTACTCCAACACCACAGATATGCATGATCATGTATGCAGCTCCTGCAAGAACACAGTGAATTCCGTAAAGGAGTGGTGCTACGAATAAGAATGTGAATTCCAGAGGTTCTGTAATACCAGTAAGCATTGATGTCAAAGCTGCTGAAAGAAGAAGACCTCCGACAACCTGTCTCTTTTCAGGTTTTGCACAGCGATACATTGCAAGTGCAGCTCCCGGAAGGCCAAAGATCATAAGTGGGAATTTTCCTGACATGAATCTTGTAGCAGAAACTGCAAATTCTGTTGTATTTGGATCAGCAAGCTGTGCAAAGAAGATATTCTGTGCACCCTCGATCATCTGTCCTGCTACTTCCATTGTTCCGCCAAGTCCTGTCTGCCAGAATGGAAGGTAGAATACATGATGAAGACCGAATGGGATCAAAAGACGCTCCATGAAACCGTAAACCCATGTTCCAGCATAACCTGATTTTAATACAACATCACCTACTGCATAAATACCAGTCTGGATGATTGGCCATACAAAGAACATCAGGATACCAACACCTGTGTAAACAAGTGCTGAGATAATCGGTACGAATCTTGTTCCACCAAAGAATGAAAGCACCTGTGGAAGCTGAATCTTATAATATTTGTTGTGAAGTGCCGCAACACCAAGACCTACGACAATACCGCCGAATACACCCATCTGTAATGAAGTGATTCCGCAGACAGATGTTGTCGCACCATCAAGCATGCTCTCTGCACCGCCATTGATCGTGATCATTGCACTGATCGATGCGTGCATGATAAAGAATGAAATTGCTGCTGCAAGTGCTGCAACTTCTTTTTCTTTCTTTGCCATACCGATTGCAACACCCATTGCAAAGATGATCGGAAGATTTCCAAAAACAATATTACCTGCGTCATTCATAACAAGTAAGATCGCATTCAGAACCGTTCCAGGTCCCATCACGCCCATGAGACCGTAAGTCTCGAGCATTGTCGTATTTGTGAACGAACCACCAACTCCCAGAAGCAGACCTGCTACCGGAAGGATTGCGATCGGAAGCATGAAGCTTCGACCTACACGCTGCAAAACACCAAAAATTTTGTCCTTCATAAAATCTTCTCTCCTTTTCTTTTTTTGGATTTTATGGAGCTCGTGGTGCGCACTCTTTTTTATATACAAAAAAGACACTAACCCCCACATAAATCCTTACATAAGCATTATGTGTAGTTAATGCCTCGTACAAACAAGTTACATACTACTTTCCGAGGAGGAGCATAACATAATGCACAGGAAAAGTCAATCAGAATATTATTTAATTTCGCATTTTTTACTATAGGCTCATGGGAATATTTTCTGCTTCCGGAAAATGAAAACTATTTCATATCGAGAAGCCCTTTGCAGCGTTCACCTTTTCTCGCTCCATATCCATATTTACGCACAGCATAAACATACGCATCCATATTCTGTTTTGGCGTTCCGATCGGTATCTGACATCCGGTAGAGATCATAAAGCCAGATGGACTGTCACTCGCCTGTAATAATACATTTCTTACAGCCTCGATCACATCATTAACACTTCCGTAGCGCATGATATCTACCGGCGATACATTTCCTGACAAAAACATTTGATGCCCCAGACAGCTCTTTGCCTCTTCCATGCTTTCACAATTGTCAAGGCTGAAATTATCCACTCCGATTTCCAGCAGATCGTCCCATATCTTCCGGGTCCTTCCACAGATATGTATCGAAGGTTTATTTCCCGTTATTTCATATATTCCATCAAATAATTTTTTAATATATGGTTTGGAAAACTCTTTAAAATATTTCAAGCCGAGCACATCTGTTGTGGTAACAGGGTCTGCAAATCCAACGGCAGTACTTCCTGTTTCTTCATAAAATGTTTTTACCCATTTCAGAGAACAATCAACGCCAAGTGATAGTAACCGATGCAATTTCTCAGGATTTTTACGCATATCACGCAGCACATATTCGATCGGACGGAGAGCTACTGCAGTTGAAATCGGCCCTGCCGCATCTGTTGAAATTCCCATATCCGGGAATCGTTCCATCAGCATTTTGGCCTCTGTCAGCTTATCGGACAGAAACTGATTGTTTTTCACCTCAAATTCTTCCATCTCTCCTAATCTGTCATAGTCCATCATATAATGCTCAGCAACATAATCTGTCGAATTTTGAGGATAGACAATCTTTGAGCCTACTGCTTCTCCAATTCCTCTCAGTCCCAGTCCGACATACATTCCTTCGAATCCATACTCTTCTTTTTTTCGTCTGATCATTTCACATTTGAGCTCAAAAGAAGTTCGTACCTGTTCTTTCGTATATCCCCACACAGAAGCAAGGGCATCATCAGGTGCCAAAAGAGCATATGGTTGATAATCCACTTCCTCACCACGCATATAAGCAGCCATTCTTTCGCCATGCGTCATATATTCTTTTTGCTCACGTAATTCTTTATACAGTTCTTCTGTCGTCATATTATTTCATTCTCCGATAAACCCATTTACCAGCCATCTCAATCAATTCAACAAATATTACAAGAATTGCTGCCGTCAGATACATAACCGTATCATTGAATTTCTGATATCCATATGTAATCGCAACACTTCCAATTCCTCCGGCTCCCATCGTTCCTGCCATTGCAGTTGCTCCCAGAATAGAAACCATGGCAAGAATAATTCCGGAAATGATAGACGGCAATGCTTCTGAAAACATTACTTTAAATACTACCTGTGCCTCTGAAATCCCGAATGATCTCATTGCTTCAATCAGTCCATGGTCTACTTCCTGCATGGCATTTACAATTAACTTCGCAATAAAAGCAGTTGCAGATACTACAAGAGGAACAGAAGCCGCTTTTACACCGATTGATGTTCCAACAATCATTTTTGTAAATGGCAATAAAAATACCATCAAAATCAAAAACGGAAAAGATCGAATCACATTTACGATAAAATCAACAATCTGATAGATCACTGCATTTGGTCGGATTCCATCTTTATCTGTAATCAGCAATACAACCGCAACCAAAAAGCCAAGAAGTGTACCCATGATCGTTGTAATAAGAACCATCTGTATTGTCGCAGAAAACGCCGGGGCTAATATTCTTTCCCAAAAATTAATCTGATATTGCGTTAAATACTTACTCATTACATTTCCTCCCCATTTGCCATCTCATAATATCTCCACAGAATTTTCTGTCCATTCAAATATCGTTCCACCCGTTCTTTGTATTTCTCCTCAACATTAATAATCAGATAACCAAGATATTTATCTCTGTATCGTTCCATTTCACTGTTGATGATCACAAAGTCGACATCTAATTCCCGCGACATTTTACTCAGAATTTTCTTGGAATCATTATCATCTGACATCATGATCTGAATATTAATACCTTCTCCCTCCGTATGAAACTGCTCTTCGCCGAGAAATGTCTTTAATTCTTCCGGCTGATTCATGAACAGTTCATCAACCGGCCCTGAAACAACAAGCTTACCATGATCAAGCAGCGTCACCTTTTCACAGATGTCTTTAATTACCGACATTTGATGAGTAACAATAATAATCGTAATTCCAAGCTTTTCATTAATATCTCTTAGCAGCTGCAAAATAGATCGTGTTGTCACCGGATCAAGCGCAGATGTAGCCTCATCGCTCAAAAGCACTTTAGGTTCCATCGTCAGCGCTCTCGCAATTGCAACCCTCTGCTGCTGGCCACCTGACAATTCTCTCGGACGCTGGTTTAATTTGTCAGTAATGCCAACCAGCTCTGCAAGCTCCTTCACACGTTTATCGATTGTACTCTTATCATATCCCCAACATCTCATTGGGAATGCAATATTTTCATATACTGTCTTTCTTGTAAGCATTGGGAAATGCTGAAAAATCATAGATACGCTTTTCCGGAAATTTCTCATTCCTTTTCTGTCAAGATTTTTCACTTCGACATTATCTACAAGAATACTTCCTGATTCGTATTTCTCCAGTCCATTAATACATCTTAAAAGAGTGGATTTACCGGCTCCGCTCCTTCCTACCAAACCATAGATTTCTCCATCATTGATAGTAAGATTAATATCTTCCAATACAGTCAGTTCTCCGAATGCCTTTTTTAATCCTCTGATCTCTATCATAATTAACCTCTGTCCTCATATAGAAAAAAGGAAGTCGAGTATTCCCCAACTTCCTTTTTGCATTACTTCATTCACTCTAGAATACTGCTTCAAATCCTGTTTCAGGTTTTACATATTCTTTTGCCTTATCAGATGTGTAGGCTTCCATAAGGTCTTTTGCCCACTGTGTGTCTGCATTTTCCGGCATAATACACATTCCAAGCGCAAGTGAATCATCAACAAATTTTTGTAACAGGTTCTTTGTTGGATCCACTCCAGACTCTGCCATTGTGTTGGATGTACCGATAATCAGTGTGTAGTCATCCATATTCAAATATTTCTGATGATCCGCATGAACGAATTCGTAGTTGTGTGGATTTTCTACGATATCAGCAATATCATATAAGTCTTTTTCTTCATCTGTTAATTTGATGATTCCAGCTTCCTGAAGACGTCTCAAATCCAAATCTGTATTGGAAGCATCTTCCGCGATACCAACCAGTCCTCCATCCGGAAGATCCTCAATCGAATCTGCTTTTACAGAATAAATTCCTGCCCAATAGTTCCAGAGCGCTGGCTCTAACATCTGAATATCTGTACCATTTTCATCATTATACATATCAAGGAATGGTTTGTGCTGATAGAAGTTTGCATCATTGCTTCCTTCTACCAATGCCTGATTTGGCAGGAAATAGTCATCATATACCTGCATTTCAACTTCATAGCCCATCTCTTCCAGTGCTTCAATTCCAGATTCAGCCAAGTCTACGGATACAGATGATGTACCAATCACAATTTTTGTTTTTTCCTCACTTGCTTCACTGTCAGCACTGTCACTGCTGTCACTGCTGTTTGATCCACATGCCATGAGTGATGCTGCCATACCAAGGCAAAGTACAATACTTAATAATCTCTTTTTCATCAATAAATCCTCCCGTATTTAGATATTAATAATAGTAAAACACTGGTATTATTATACATATATTTCTATATGTCGACAAATTCGTTTCATCTATATATAGGCATCATTTATTGACGTTTTCTATAAAACACAGACACCCGCTGCATCGTTTGCAGCGGGTGTCTGGGAAAACCTGTTTCCTTTTATGATTATCCTTCAATCTGAATGTATTTATTCGTCTCGATTTCCGGCTTCTTTTCAACCTTAGGAATCACAAGCTTTAAGATTCCATTTTCAAATTTCGCCTTAATATCTTCCTGCCTTACCTGCTCTCCAACGTAAAAGCTCCGGGATGCAGTTCCATAATACCTTTCCCTTCTGATATATTTGCCTTCCTGATTCTTTTCATCCTTAGAAGAACCATGTGTGGCACTTACTACCAGATAGCCATCCTTCAGCTCTGCTTTTACATCTTCTTTTTTTACGCCCGGAAGATCGATATCAAGCTCATACGCTTTGTCATGTTCTTTGACATCTGTCTTCATCACAGTTGTCTGGTTGGTCATACCCCCTAAGTGTTTCATTGGTTTCGTAAAACCATCAAAAAAGTCATCAAACAAGCTTTCTCCAAAAATACTAGGCATCATCATAAGTCATTCCTCCTTTTTATATAAAACCTATAATGTCTACTAATTTTCCGGAACATAAGAGCAAATCGTTGTAAATTTCTTTTGCAGCTCACTTGTTCTTTGTTCTATACACGTTATAACACCTTTGTTAGCACTCGTCAATATCGAGTGCTAATTCTTTATAGATTCTTCATAATTTTTATTTCTCTTTTATTTTTCCATTATATGAAGATATTATTTACCGGAATTCAAAGAATTTTGTCTCCAGTTCCGGATAGATCCGCTTAAGAGAAATCGGAATACCGGACTTATTTACAACACAATGCGAACTGCGCGCAACCGCGCTGTCCTCACCGGTCTCCTTGTCATAAATCCTGTAGGCAATCTCCATTTTCCTTCCGTCATACGAAATAAGCTTCGTATTGATCACGACGATGTCATCAAATTTCACTGCATTGTAATACTCGATCGACTCAGAGATCGTCGGCAGCATGATCTCCATCGCTTCCATCTGCTTATATCCAAGTCCGATCTGTTCCAGCAGATTCATTCTGGCATCTTCCATCCATTTAAAATAATTCGAATGATGGATCACTCCCTGCTGGTCTGTCTCCGAGTATCTCGCACGATGTTCAAAAGGAAGAATTTTAATCTTCTCCTTTGCTCTGTTTAACTGTATTTCATTTGCCATGTCTTCTCCTCCTTATGCAGACTTTTTGTCCTCAATCTCTTTTAATTCCCGCAGCAAAGCTTTTTCTCTTTCCGTAAGATTTTTTGGCACCGTGATCTGCAGTGTCACATACTCATCGCCATAATCATTTTTATTCTTCATCGAAACAATGCCCTTATTCTTCAGCCTGAGCTTTGTTCCGGACTGACTGCCCGCAGGAATCTTACACCGCACCGGTCCGTAAAGCGTATCAAAATCAGCTTCTCCTCCAAGGGATGCCGTTGTAAACGGAATATTTGCGGTTATATACACGTCTTTTCCGTCCCGTCTGAATTTTGCATCTTTTTGAATGAATACTTTGATAAATAAGTCTCCCGCTTTTCCACTTCGGCACCTTCTTCCTTTGCCCTTCAGCCGTATACTCTGCCCCTCTGCAATTCCGGCAGGTATCTTCACTGCGATCGAACCGATGCTTTTATCACCAAACGAGATAACCTTCTCGCAGCCGAGTGCCGCTTCCCGGAATGATATGGTGATATTACTGTTAAGATCAGCTTTTCCTTCATCTTCAAAATCCATACCGCCGCCGAACGGGCGAGATCTTCTTCCTCCAAAGAATCCTTCAAAAACATCTCCCATATCCCCGAAAATATCATCCATATTTCCGCTATAATAATATTCCGCACGTGATCCGTCACTGCGACTCTCTCTCCAGAACTGTCCTCCCGCCGATGAATGGAAATCTTCAGGATTGCTTCCCATACTTCCATCAAAAGCAGCATGCCCGAACCGGTCATACAACCGCTTCTTTTCCTCATCAGAAAGCACATTATAAGCTTCTGTTACTTCTTTAAAGAGTCTCTCTGTTTCCGCATCTCCCGGATTGGTATCCGGATGATACTTTTTCGCCAGCTTTCTGTAGGCCCTTTTTATCTCCTGATTGTCTGCACTCTTATTGACCCCTAAAACGTCATAGTAATCTCTTTTTGCCATGAATACCACCTCCCGGATAAGCAAAAAGCATCCCACCTCTGCCAAGTCAGCAAGCTTTGCATCATCTATCATTATTCACTTCTCGCTTTGACTATGTTATATTACCATTATTAGCACTTGTCAACGGCGAGTGCCAGAAATTATTATTAATTTTTTATAAACAAAAAAACCACCGTCCCCGAAGCTTTAAACTCTTCAAAAACAGTGATTCTTTAGTGCGCGATCAGGGGTTCGAACCCTGGACACCCTGATTAAGAGTCAGGTGCTCTACCAACTGAGCTAATCGCGCGTATATGAAATTGAAAGCATCATTTCTTTGACGCAAGTGATATTATATATGAAGTTCCAGAAAAATGCAATACTTTTTTAAATTTTTCTCTTTTTTCTCATCATATTTTCATGAATACGGTCTGATTTTTCCTCAAATCATCATACATTTGTATTCTGCCACATAAAATGAATGTATGAAAAAGCAGAAAATTATACCAATACTTCTTACACTGATCCGACGAAAAGATATCCCTTACATGCTCATCTCAGCTATTCTTGGGACTGTGAACCATTTTTTATATGAGTATTCTGACCAAAATCCGGTCACCGGGCTGTTTACACCGATCAATGAATCCGTATGGGAGCACATGAAACTTCTGTTCTTCCCGATTCTGTTCGTTTCGGTCATTCAGTTTGTCTTTCAGCAGCCAAACAGAAAGAGCTTCTGGGGCGGACGGCTCCTCGGAGTGTGGATTTCAATCATCGCCGTGATCTTTCTGTATTATGGATACTCCGGTCTCCTTGGCACACATTTTGCGGTGATTGATATCCTGCTGTTTTTCGTGGGAGTTCTGCTCGCTTTTATCACCTCTGCAAAAACAGGAAAATACTTTCGAAATGTCGATCTGATACCGATCTTCTGGGGATGGGCAGTTTCCGCCCTGTTATTTTTCATCCTTACCTGCTATCATCCGGAGATTCCTTTGTTCCTTCCTCCTCAAGGATAGAATTGTAGCGAACACTCACAATCCGCTTCATTGCCTGATACATGAAAAATGCATAAAAGAAAAAAAGTCATATCTTTCAAACTCGTCGACTTACTCCGCTTCACTTCGGTTTTATCGCACCCGTATATCGTTGCGATAAAAGCATTTGCGCCCCATACGGGTGCCAAAAATCGTGAAGCGAAGACGTCTTCCTGATGTTTGAAAGATATGACTTTTTCTAATTTATACTTTTTTCATTGTCTCTATTTGAACAGATTCAGAATTCTTGTCAGCAATCCATCTTTGAATCCGCCCTCTGCAACTGTACTATCTGTGATGATATCCAGTCCAAGTGCTTCATCATTTGTCTGGCTGAGGATTCCATTACCGCTTCCTACAAAGAAACTCTTAATAGAATTCCATGCACTTTCCAGCGCGCCAACTTTTCCACTGAGATTATCAAGTGTTTTCTTGATCGAACTAATATCATAATCATACTGAGAAATCTTTTCCATCAGATCGATCACCTGCTGTCTCTGATCTTCAGTGAGTGTGACACCGTGGTTCGCTGCGATACCATCCACTGCATCCCCAATCTCTGCAGGATCAGTAAGCCCCTTATCAAGAATCTCTGTCTTTACTTCATTCATCACTTCCGTTGCCACTTCTGATCCAAGTGTATCTGCAAGATTTCCTGTTGTGATAAGCTCTTCCATTGCTGCTTCTTTTTTATCTTCATCAAGACTTTCTCCGCTTGCAGTCTCATAAGCCATGATAATTCCTGTAAGTGCTCCTGTTCCGGATACTTCAAATGGACATGCCGCAACTACGTTACAGTTCTCCATTCCTGCAGTTGTAAGTGTACTTGCGATCATTGCACTTGTCACAAAATTCAGATTCGCAGTTTTCACTTTGATTCCACCGGAAGTTGTAGGCTCTACATATGCACAACTGTTTGTTGTATTTCCAATCTGTGCATCTGTTGCGATCCCTGCCATATATTTCACTTCATCTGCGTGGGTAACAATAATTGTTCGAACTTCATCTGCTGATGTTCCGAAATAAGAATACATTGCAGCTCTCTGCTCCGCTGACAGATTCTCACCCAATGTTACAACTGTATCACTCTCAACGTGATTATCCTGAATCTCCTCTGATTCTGTCTCTTCTGATATCGGCATGGCCTCCTGTTCTTCGTCTGTCACCGTATCATCCTCTGCTGCCACATCCCCATCCTGAGTATCATCTGATACGGGATCATCCACAACTTCTGGTTCTTCTGCTACAACCGCCTGACCATTCTCACTGTCTGATGATGCCTCCGATGCATTTGCCAACATCGGAACATTCACCGCGATCATTGTCAATGTCATTAAAAACGGTAAAATTCTCTTTTTCATAATCATTGTCCTTTCCGGTATATGTGATATACCCGTTCCCTTCTTAATATCAACTCCCGTAAGATCCCTCTTACTCTCAGCATAATATAGCACACTCTTTTCGGGTTGTACATTAAGTATTTCTTATAATTTTATAAAATCAGCGTTCTGTCTTCATGTCAAAAATATCCCTGATCCTTTTTTCAAATGTCTTCTCCTGTATGATACCGCTCATGATCCCTTCAGGCTCACCCATTTTTAACACCAAAAACGTTGGCACGATTTCAATATCATATTGTTTCGCCAGCGTTTTTTCTCTATCAATGTCAACAAGAAAGAATTTTATTTCTTCTTTGCATCGTTTTTCTGTTTTTTCTACTACGGGCTTCATGATCGCACACTTACTACACCAATTCGCATAGAACATGACAACCACTGCATCATATTTTCCTGTCTCCACTTCATAATTCGATATTGTTAATTGCTTCAAAGTACATCACCTCTTATTAACAATATACGCACTGGAATTATTTCGTTGCTATCAACTTATGGATCGGATTTCCCATAGATGAGAATTTTTCTTCATATTCTGTCATCACATTCCCAACGTTCATCACCTCATCATGATGAAGATCCCATGTATGCGCTCTTAAAGCCCATCCGGCCTCTGCGACTTCATCCAGTGAAAATTGAAACAATTCTGTGTTGTCCGTCTTGAACTCTACAACTCCTTCTGCAGGGAGAACCTTCTCATATCTTCCAAAAAATTCTTTCGATGTAAGTCTTCTTCTGGCATGCCGTTTCTTCGGCCACGGATCCGAGAAATTCAAATATATCTTTTGTATTTCTCCTGGCTCAAAAACCTCCGTGATATCAGCCGCATCCATACAGATAAAGCGTACATTAGGGATCTCTTCCCAGATCCGCAGCTGTTCGGTGTCGGTCACGTCTTCAATAAGTGGCTTCTGACCGCACATCTCATTATATTTTTCTACAGCACGGAGAAGAACACTTGAATATCGTTCTACACCAATATAATTGATTTCGGGATTTCTTTTTGCCAGGCTTAGAATGAACTGTCCTTTTCCCATTCCGATCTCAATATGGATCGGATTATGATTTCCAAATACTTCTGCCCATTTCCCTTTCTGTTCTTTTTCCTCTTTGACCACAATCGGATGTGCCTGAAGCACTCCGTCTGCTCGCGGTATATTTCTTAATCGCATTATTTCCTCCTAAAATTCAAATATTGCCACTCCGTATGCCGGCAGTGAATAGACAAAAGAGAATGGCCTGTTATCACAGGATACCTTCTCCGGCATGTATTCGGCCGGTCTATCCGTCCCTTCGCCACCGTATTTTTTCGAATTACTGTCAAGTAACAGCCGATATATATTCTCTCCATCCACACCAACCCGGTAATCCGGTCTGGCAACAGGTGCGAAATTACAAACAAACAGTAAATTATTCCGTTTCTCTTTGGAATGACGGGCGAAACTATAAATGCTTCGTTTACTGTCGTCCGCATTGATCCACTCAAATCCGTCCCAGCAATGATCCACTTCATAAAGTGCTTTTTTATCTTTATACAGGTGAAGCAGGTCCCTTACCCAGTTCTGCATCTGTCTATGTTCATCCTTATCAAGCAGTTCCCAGTCAAGTGCCCGATTCTCGCTCCATTCCCTCTCCTGTGCAAAGTCCTGTCCCATAAAAAGCAGCTTTGCTCCAACATGTCCGATCATGAATCCATATACAGCTTTGAGACTTCTCCACCGGTTCTCTTTCTCTCCATACATCTTCTCTATCATGGAGCCTTTCATATGAACCACCTCATCATGAGAAAAAGGCAGCATGAAATGCTCGCTGAAAGCGTACATCATCGAAAAAGTAATCTTGTGATGTATCTTATTTCGAAATTGTGGGGCTTCCTGCATATACTCGATCGTATCGTGCATCCATCCCATATTCCACTTCATGTCAAATCCAAGTCCGTCCTCATTTACATCACCAGTCACACCCGGCCATGCCGTAGACTCCTCAGCGATCATAAGTGTGCCCGGATTTCTCAGATGCATCATTGTATTTAGCCTTCGCAGAAACGAAATAGCTTCCGGATTGTTTTTTTCGTTTCTTTCGGGCTGCCATTCCCCAGAGTCTTTACCATAATCCTGATAAATCATAGATGCCACCGCATCTACTCTGAGTCCGTCCACATGAAACTGTTCTACCCAGTACAATGCATTCGCAATGAGGAAATTCTGTACTTCTTTTTTTCTGAAATTGAATATTTTTGTTCCCCAATGAGGATGATCCGCTTTCTCCGGATCCTCGTATTCATAGAGCGGTGCACCGTCAAAACAGACAAGTCCCTGCTCATCTTTTGGAAAATGTGCCGGGACCCAGTCAAGGATAACCGCAATTTCATTTTCGTGAAAATAATTGATCATCCATGCAAAATCCTGTGGTGTACCATAGCGGGATGTCGGGGCATAATATCCGGTCACCTGATATCCCCAGGAACCATCAAGAGGATGTTCTGCAATTCCCATCAGTTCAACGTGTGTATAGCCCATATCTTTTAGATATGCTGTCATTTCTATTGCGAACTCACGATAATTGTAAAATACATTCTCTCTCTCTTCATGTCTTTTCCACGAACCAATGTGCACCTCATATACGGAGATCGGGCGATTCATAAGAAGCTTCTCTTCCCGCTTCCTCATCCATGCATCGTCTGACCAGACGATCTTTGAAAGGTCTGTCACCTTCGATGCAGTCCCCGGCCTCAGGTCAGCGTAGTTTGCAAAAGGATCTGATTTGCGAATCAGCGTTCCGTCCGCAGCCTCAACAGAGTATTGATACCTTGTATTTTCCGATACCCCTTCAATAAACAAATGGAAGATTCCAAGAGGACAAAGTCGCTCCATCACATGGACGGAGCGATCCCACTCATTAAAATCTCCCACAACAGATACACTTTTTGCATTTGGAGCCCATACCGCAAACGATACTCCGTTTTCTTTCAAATGGGCTCCAAGTATTTTGTAAATTTCATAGTGTGTGCCCTGACTGAAAAAATATTGATCAAAGATAGTAATTTCGTGTTTTTCTAACTGCTTCTTCTCCAATCTCTTCACCCTCTTATCAGGACCATTCTTTTCCTATATAACACTGTTAAATGATTAAACTCTGAAATCGTCTTCCTTTAAGATTACACGGTCAGACTCATCTGTACCTTTTCCGAATACTCGTCTTGCAAAATGTTTCATATTTGCTTTCTGTGAATGTTCGATTGCAGCATCCATAATTTCTTTCACTTCTGCAACAGTAACCTGATGGTCTTCTCTCTGCATAACATCAATGCGGCTATACAATGCAAGAATGCCCATCTCATCCAGACGGTATCCGTTTTCTTTTGCGTAAGTCTGTCCGAATGTTACAAGTTCATCATTGATGAATACCGGAAGATTTAATTTCGATGTAAATCGTTTCTTAAAATCAGGGTTCGCAATGAACAGTTTTTCAAGCGGCTGACTCTGGTCTTCCAGTACAACAAGAAGTTCTCCTGTCTTCTTGAGCATCAGCTGGTTCAGCTCTTTGACTGTTCTTGAATTGAGCTTTCCAGCCTGCTCGATAATAATTGCACCGCCGCGGAGCTTCTGAATAATCGTAGTAAGCTCTTTCTTATTCAATGACTCTCCTGTTACGATCGCAACCTTACCCTGCTTGAGATTACGCTGTTTCTGAATTGCCTTTACGATGTCAACTGCAAGTACAGTTTTTCCGGAACCCTTCTGTCCAATAACAAGAATATTTCCTGTTCTGGATGTTCCTTCGCGTTTTTCTCTTCTGTCATTATCAAGTACTTCTACAATCTGTTCACTCATTCCACGAACAGGTACGAAATATGAGAACAACTGTTTCTGCTCTTCTGTAAGTCCTGCACGAAGACCGATCTCACTTGTAGCACTAAGATCATATCTTCCTGTAACTACAAATCCAGTATCAAACGGAACGCCGCCTTTTCCTTTTTTGATTCGTTTCTGAATCTCTTCTTCACTTGGCTCTGCGATTTCATAATCATCATTATATTCCGTCTCAAGGCTTGCCAGCTCTGCATCCAGCTCGTCTGTCTCATCATATTCTTCAGAATCATCTTCCTCTTCTTCAAAAGCAATTACCGGAACATCTTCCTCCTCGTATTCTGCTTCTTCCAGATCGACTTCCTCGTACTCAGCCTCCTCATAACTATCTTCTGAAGTTTCCTCAAACTGAATGCTTACAGCCTCTTTCTCTGCTTCTATTCTTTCTTTAAGTTCTTCTTCTGCCCTGATTCTCGCCTCTACTTCGGCTCTAAGCTTCGCTTCCATCTCTGCACGGATCTTCGCTTCAGCTTCCGCCCTGATTCTTGCTTCCATCTCAGCCCATGCTTTTGCCTCGGCTTCCGCCTTCGCTTTTGCTTCCGCTTCGGCTTGTGCTAAAGTAGCCTTTGCACGTGCTTCCGCT
>JAUNDE010000020.1:18969-34405 GCA_030526265.1 Eubacteriales bacterium
TGCTTTTGCCTCTAATTCAGCTTTGATTCGTGCTTCCTCTTCCGCCTTTGCCCTCGCCTCTTCTTCAGCTCTGATTCTGGCTTCCTCTTCTGCCCTTGCCTGCGCCTCTGCTTTTGCCTTCGCTTCAGCCTCCATACGTTCAAGGATCAGTCTCTCTTCTCTCTCCGCTTCCTCAATCGCACGTCTTCTTTCCTCTTCCGCTCTCTGTTCTGCAAGAATGCGCTCTTCCTCAGCCTTTCTTGCCGCCATTTTCTTCGCTTCTTCTGCAGCCTTCTGCTCAGCAATTTTTCTTGCTTCTTCTGCTGCTCTCTGCTGCTGTTCAATACGGCGAGCTTCTTCTTCTCTTCTGCGCTCTGCTTCCAAACGCTTCTGCGCAATTATCTCTTCGTCTTTTTTCTTCTGCTCTTCAATTGCCTGCGCGTGATCTTTCTGTTTCTCTTCCCACGCCTGAAGAATCTCCTCAATCTTCATCTGACCTGTGATTCTCATGTCTTCGGCTTTCTGATTCAGCGACTGTGCCTCAATATCGATTCCCTGAGCAACCGCCAGGCCATTCTTCAGAGCCTCTTTCAAAGTCAAACCTTTTACAGCTTTACGGATATTTGATTCTTCTCTTACCTTGCGGTCATCCTCTTCATCATCCTCTTTTGCTTCCTCAGATGAAGATGATGCCTCTGCAGACTCAGACACCTCCTCCGGTTCCACTGTCTCAGGTTCCGGAATCACTTCTGCGATATCTCTTCCCATCATAGACATTGCCTGGGCAACGATGTCTTCCACCGAATCCTCTTTTTCTTCCAGTTCCTCTGCAGCTTCTTTCTCTTCTTCATCATCAGGAATCGCTGTTGTTCCATCTTCATCTGTCTCAGATGCTTCTTTGATTTCTTCAGCCTTCTCCTCTTCCTCCATCTTCTCTACAAGGAGCTTCTGCTGATTGTATTTTTCCTGCTGAAGTGGTGTGAGCGGCTTATATTTCATCTTAAGCTCCATTGCCAAAAGAACGTATTTGCCTTCACTGAACCAGAGAATCAGATCATCACATTCTTCCATGCAGTTATTCTTCATACCGGCTTCGTCATACAATTTTGCAAGTTCGTATGCCCATTTCTCAACATATTCATCCTTCTTGAAATTCTCAAGTGCATCAATCTGTTCTGACAGCGGTGCATGACGTGCTCTTAAAATCTTATATTTCAAAATAAACTGATTCGGATCTCTTGGAGCTAATTTCACATATTCTTCATAACAATCCGACGCTTCTTCTATATCACCCAGTGCAAGTGCTAATGTCGCCAATCGATAAATTGTTTTTCTGCTTCCCGGTGAACGGTCGTATGCGATAAACAAAACATCCCGGCTCTTTTTAAATTCGCCCATCTGCTCGTATATTTCGCTGACACTAGTTAACATTGATGGATTCTTTACACGACGCCAGTCAATCTCATCAGCAATTTCCATTGCTTTATTAAACTGCTTCTTATCCACGAAGTCCATCATTCTTTCCGTTTTTACCCTATATTCATATTTATCCAATGTCCTCACCTCATATGTTTAAATACATTTTCTGATTTAACTTACAGTTGATTACAGTGTAACATACAGGAATATCAATGTCAAAAAAATTGCCCCTTAAGAAAATGTGAAGTATGCTGTTTTATGCACTTTTTGACAATGTAAAAGAGACTGCCACATCCGGTGACAGCCTCATATGAATTATCCTCTGTAATAATTGATCAGACATCCCTTCAGGATGATCTCTCTCTCAGCATCTGTGAGATCGCCAAGTTTCAGCGGGAGTTCTGTAAGTTCTTCACCAACCACATATGCCATGATCACATCTTTCTTTTCCTCGATCGCCTTTCTGACATCCGGAACAAAAATATAATCTCCATTCTTAAAGCTCAGCTTCTCATGATCCTGGTCTGTAATAAATGGAAGCATTCCCCAGTTGATCAGGTTCGAGCGATATCTCTTTGTCGCATACTCGTTCGCAATATTTGCCCATCCTCCAAGTACTTTCTGGCAGGATGCAGCCTGTTCTCTCGCAGAACCGTCTCCCGGTTTCACTGCAAAGATCGTACTTCCGACTCCGATGTTGTCATGACTGACATCTGCGAATTTCTCCCGTATCTTCTCCATGACCGGTTTCAGTTCCGGCAATGCCTCACCGGCACATTCTCCTGCTTCCAGTGCTTTCTGTGCTTTCTGAACTTCTTTCGCACGTCCTACATATGCAGGATCTTTTCTTGACAGTGCAAATTCAGCAAGTCCAAGAGGATTTGAACGATAAGAAGAAGTCTCTCCTGATGGGATCAGCTCATCTGTTGTTGTTACCGGATCATGGATCTCTGATACAACTTTGACCACAAGGTTTTTCGGAAGTGGCGACATTGCAGGCCAATCCTTAATATTTGGTCCGAATTTAATCTCGACAGAAGGATCTGCCACACCGTGACTGTCAAATACACGATTTGCATAAATTTTGCTGTCGAAATGATATTTTGGCCCTTTATATTCAACATCCAAATCTGTTGCCGATGTAAGGAATCCCCTGTTTGCTGCTGTTGCAGCGATCGAACGGGCATCCATAAGGGCAACTGAAGAAATCTGTCCGCTCTGAAGCTTGGAACCTTCCCTGTTCGGGAAGTTTCTTGTTGAATGACGGATCGAGAATGCATTGTTTGCAGGTGTATCTCCCGCGCCAAAGCATGGTCCGCAGAATGCCGTCTTCACGATCGCACCTGCCTGGATCAGATCCGCAACCGCTCCGTTTTTAACAAGTTCCATATAGATAGGAGTACTTGCCGGATAAACGCTGAATGTAAATTCGTCTGCTCCAATATATTTTCCGCGAATGATGTCTGCTGCCGCACAGATATTTTCAAAACCACCGCCGGCACATCCTGCGATCAGTCCCTGGTCTACATAGAGCCTGCCATCTACGATCTTGCTCTGAAGAGAATAGTCAACCGCTCCGTCAAGACTTACAAGGGCCTTCTTTTCCACATCGTGAAGGATATCTGAAAGATTTGCATTCACTTCATCAATTGTATATACATTCGATGGATGGAAAGGCATTGCGATCATTGGTTTGATCTCACTTAAATTCACATAGACCATTCCGTCGTAATATGCAACTTCACCCGGATTTAATTCTTTATAATCAGCCTCACGTCCATGGAGTTCATAAAATTCACGAATCTTTTCATCTGTTTTCCAGATAGAAGAAAGACAAGTCGTCTCTGTTGTCATTACATCAATACCGATACGGAAGTCTGCACTTAACTTCTCAACACCCGGTCCTACAAATTCCATTACTTTATTATTTACATATCCGTTGCCAAATGTTGCGCCGATAATCGCAAGTGCAACGTCCTGAGGTCCAACACCCTTTATTGGCTCTCCGTCCAGATAAATCGCAATGACACCCGGCATCTTGATATCATAGGTTTTGTTCAGAAGCTGTTTTACAAGCTCCGGTCCGCCCTCTCCCATCGCCATTGTACCAAGTGCTCCGTAACGGGTATGGCTGTCCGATCCAAGGATCATTTTGCCGCCGCCCGCAAGCATCTCTCTTGCATACTGATGAATCACGGCCTGATGAGGAGGCACATAGACTCCACCATATTTCTTTGCACAGCTAAGTCCAAACATATGGTCATCTTCATTGATCGTTCCGCCCACCGCACAAAGAGAATTGTGACAGTTTGTAAGTACATACGGAATCGGGAATTTCTCAAGTCCGGATGCTCTTGCTGTCTGAATAATACCCACAAATGTAATGTCGTGAGAGGTCAGCTTGTCAAATTTGATCTGCAGTCGCTCCATATTGCCGGATACATTGTGATCCGCCAGAATATTATATGCCATCGTCTGTTTTGCAGCTTCTTCTTTTGAAACCGCATGTCCGATCTTCGCTTCAGCTTCTCGAATATCTTCTACGACTTCTGTTCCGTTCAGAAGATATACACCGTTATCATAAAGTCTTATCATCGTCTTGTCCTCCTTTTGATACCTTATCATACCAAAAAAAGGAACGCTGCACAATAGTGACAACGTTCCTTTCTCCGTCCCATCCTTTATTTTCTCTTACTGTTCTGGCTTTCTTTCATCTGCTTCATCATACAGTCAAACCGGAGTATCTCAATCTCTGTATGCAGATACTTGATATAAAAAGCCA
This sequence comes from Eubacteriales bacterium, assembly GCA_030526265.1. GTDB lineage: Bacteria > Bacillota > Clostridia > Lachnospirales > Lachnospiraceae > Claveliimonas. Next base: position 23,150 of record JAUNDE010000020.1, read on the forward strand.
AAACGATCAGGATACAAAACATTATTTTTTCCGAAATATTTCTCATGCTACCTCTCTCGCTCTACGCAGCGAAGCAGTCTTTTCACAGATTATTCCATAACAGGCAAATACCCGATAAACACACTTCCGTTATTTAACATCATCTGATCGATCTGTTCCCTGGAGGCAGTGCGCTGGCTTCCATTTTCTGTATCAACAAAAGTAAGCACTGAATTACTCTGATCATATCCAACGAGGATCAATGGACTTACACTTTCCCTGACCGCGATCACCGGTGTCCCTTTGCTGATCATGTAATACATTTCTTCTGTATTGCATCCGGTCATTTCCAGCCCATTTCCATCAGAAATATCATTCACCACTTCCAGTCCGGGTTCTCCGGACTTCAGTTTTTCTGTCATTGCCGACACCAGTGCATCCTGCCCGCTGATCATATATGATGAGGCCCAGTTTCCTCTCTCCCAGACATATTTTCTCTCAGAATCAACGACAACTCCACTCACTTTGTCTGCTTCCCTTATCGCGTATCCGGCATTCTTATAAATACCTCTCAATGAACCAAGCCCGTATACATAGAATCTTCCGTCCATATTTTCTTCACGAAATTCCGACGTCACAGGATTCTTTTGCAATACCTGCTTTGGCTTCAGTACCTTCGCTGTTTTTGATTTAAGACCATCACCAAATGTGATTCTCTGCTGCAGCTCTTTCAGCTCTGTGCTGTATGACTCCACTGTAATATTACTCTGTTCTTTTTCATCATTATTCGCGATATAATCATCGCTCGTAAATGCATATGCATTTCCGGATTTCTTCCCAAGATGCAGCGTGATCATTCCGTCGGAAATACTTACGCCCAACACAACATCTTCTCCCGCTTCACAGGTCTTGATCACTTCATTTTTCGAATTGCGAATCTCAACCAGATGCATCGGGACTGCTTTTTCTCCGGAAATCATTTGTCCCACCTCTGTTTTCTTCGCATAGCCGCAGACAAAATCATCATTCACAAATCCAAGCGGGATCATACACTCTTCCGCTTCCGACTGAACGGTATATTCCTCACCATTATACAGATTCTTCACCGCAACCTCAGTAGAGTCTTCCAGTGTTTCTCCCGTCTGATAGGCGATCCATTTACCCGACGCAGATGTCACATACTGACCATCTTCAAGATTTTCAACCACCACATCTTCAAGATTGTTTTCAACATCGATCTCATACAAAGTACCGTCTAACACCATGTACAGATAATCCTGTTTCGTACTGTAATAAGCCATATCTGCAAACTGTGTTTTTGCAATCTCCGGAAATTTTCCGCTCGGAACAAAAGCCTTCTCCGTCGTACTGTTCGTGACGATATCATAATAATAAATCACCATTCCGACACGGCCCTCATGCGATCCACGATTCATATAACCTGTAACCGAAAATGTTGTGTTTCCATTTTTATCCATTCCAAGGATCTGTATCTCATGATCTGTCACTTTATTTCGCACGTCTGCGTTTTCTGCATCACGAAAACTGAATACAAGTGCCATCTCATTTGTTTCACTATTATAATTCCACAGCTCATTTGCCTGAACAAAAGTCACGATCGTACCATCTTCATTCACTATGTAATCAACATCCGGCGGAGTGATTCCAAGTGATATTCCCTTGTTGCTCAGTACATTTTTACTTCCGTCAAACAACTGTTCCATCGTCCTGTCGTAATTCAAAAGATACAGATTACCGGCCGCCGCTCTGACTCTGAAAAACTCTCTGACAGTGTAAAGATCGGATTCATTCTCTTCTCCTGTACAATATACTTCATATTCCAAAAGCACAGATGTATAGTTTGTATTCGTCTCCTGGATCGTCCACCTCTCTCCACCTACGATCTGCGGATTCAGTTCTCCCCAGGATACATGGTCATAGTCCGAATTGATCGTGACATGTGAATAAGAATTGTTGTCCATATCTCCATTAGGCTCAATTGCTTTTCCAACGCCGGCATTTTCTTTCTTTGCAATTGCACTTTCATGGAAATTATAAATATAATCCAGGCAAGGCGCAAGCTGGAAGTCTTCCGGATCAACTACGCGCGTATAATAATATACATCTCCTTCTTCCGTATGAAGCGTAACTTCCAGAAGCTTCTCAGACGTGATCACACCATCGTCAAACGTCAGCTTCATTTGATCCGCAATTTTTTCTATCGAATTTTCAAATAATTTGTTTTTTCCATCCTGCGAGTACACAGCATAGTCAATAGAAGACACGGTCCGTTCATCAGAGACCAGATTCATCAGAAGCTGGTTGTTCGATACCGGAGTGATTGCTCCGTGCATCGTCGTCACATCCATCTCTTCCACATATCCATTCATCTGATTTACCGCATATCCTTCTACCGAAAAATACACTCGCGGTAATGTCGCATTACCGATATCTGCCATGAGATCACGGTCATTACGACTAAGTAACACTTCAAAGAAAATAACTGAAATAATAAAAATCGCAGCCAATATTCCTGCTTCTGCCAATTTCTTTTTCATCTACTGTATCAGCTCCTGTTCTATCGTAAAAGCCATACTGCTTCTATTTCTCTTTTAATAAATTGCCAAGCGAAGGTGAAATATGAAGAGCATCCTCACATCTTCGAAGAGCATCCTCGTTCGCCCTTTTCTTTCCGGTCTTCACACCACGGATCAAAATATTCTTTGGCGTATGTTCCATATCAATAAACTCCAGTACCTGTGTGCGGTATCCTTCCCGTTCCAGATACTGTGCCCGGATCGCATCTGTAATGAGCGCAGCCATTCGTTCCCTGATCAATCCATATTCAAGGATCGGTGCAAGCACCTCATTTTCAATCTGACGGTTCAGTTCATGCTGACAGCAAGGCACAGACAGAATCACCTTCGCATTCCATCCAACTGCTTTCGCAAGCGCATAGTCCGTCGCTGTATCACAGGCATGCAAAGTCACGACCATATCTACTTCATCCACACCTGTGTAATCAGCGATATCGCCTTCCAGAAATTTCAATTTTTCATAGCCATACTTTTCTGCAAGCTCATTACAGTGTCGGATCACATCCGTTTTCAGATCCAGTCCGATAATACGTATATCATATTTCTTCAGCTCGTGCAGATAGTAATACATGGCAAATGTAAGATACGACTTCCCGCACCCAAAGTCAAGAATCGTGATCTCCCTGTCTTTCGGAAGCTCCGGAAGAATATCCTCGATAAATTCCAGAAAACGGTTGATCTGTCTGAATTTATCAAAGCGCTGACGGACAATCTTTCCTTCCTTTGTCATAACGCCAAGGTCTATAAGGAATGGGACCTGTATTCCCTCTTCCAGTATATATCGTTTCTTTCGATTATGACTGTAATCAATCTGTTTAAGCGAACTTGTGCGCGCCTTCTTCCTGATCGTCGCTTTCCCCTTCTTGCTGATCAGGGCCGTATAAGAATACTCTTTCGTCTCCATCTGAAGCTGCTTCATATTCTCCAGCGATGCATACACTTCTCTAACCGCATCTTCCGGTTTCAAATTCATGTGAAATGCCTGATTTCCGCGAAAAGTCTCTATTTGAAAGAAAAGCTCATCCTGCCTGATCAGCGGACGAACCTTCACCTTTGTAACTCCGCCTTTCATGCGGGGATTGCTGAGTACTGCGGATACAAAATCTATATTCAGATTATCTTCTAATAATTCTTTTATCTTTTCCATCGATTTTTCTCTACTCTTTTTTAGCATATTATAGCGAATTTCAGAGGGTTGTTCAACTGGAAAAGATACATAAGATTACCGCAAGGCAAACGATGGGAAGTTTTTTATACAGAACGACTGGAAAAATATAATACAGAATAAACTTCGCCGACTACTGCAATCTATATGCTGTAGTCGGCGAATGAACATTCTTTTCCACCTCTTATTTTTGACTATACTTTTGTTATTATATCTATTATTTTATTACCCTCGGCATCGTGATCGTCACGCGGAACAGATCTCCGTCCAGATAGATCTCAAAGTCTCCGTGCATCAGTTCCGTAATATTTTTCGCGATAGACAGTCCGAGTCCGCTTCCCTCTGTGCTGCGCGAGATATCACCGCGGATAAAACGTTCTGTCAGTTCATCTGCACTGATATTTAACGGCTGCTCTGAAATATTCTTAAGAGAAAAGGCAACTGTTTTCTCCTCTACCTTCAGATCCGCATAGATCCTTGTTCCTTCCATTGCGTACTTTGCTGCATTATTATAAATATTCTCAATCACACGCCACATCCGCTGCCCGTCTGCGCAAATGATCGCCGGCTCTTCCGGCAGCGAAAGCACTTCTTTCAGTCTTCGCTTTTCAAACTTTTCAGAGAATTCCCCACTTGTCTGCTGGATCATCTCCGCCAGATCGATATCCATGTACTGAAGGTTCACATTGCCGGAACTCACTTTCGATGCCTCCACAACATCCTCCGTGAGTGTTTTTAATCTCTGTGCCTTTGACTCAAGTACATCCAGATATCCAAGTACCTTCGGATCTGTGAAGTTCTCCCGCTTCAAAAGATCGATATAATTAATAATAGAAGTAAGCGGTGTCTTGATATCATGAGAGACATTCGTGATCAGATCCGTCTTTAGCCGCTCATTCTTCAGGCTCGCCTCAACTGCGGCGTCCAGTCCTTCTCCAATCTTATTGATATACTCTGCGATCTCCCTTTCCTCGCCCTTTAACTTCTCAACCGGAATCTTGTAATCCACTTCTCCTTCTGCGATTCTCTTCACGCCCTTTAATATCTGCTTTTTCCCACATTCCTGCCGAATGATATAGAGCACGACAACCGCCTCTGCTGCAAGTCCGGACATTACAAGTACCCACTCTCCGGATGCCATCAGCCACTGTGTGATCAGGAATACACCGAGTGCAATACAAAGCTTCCACATAGACGGAATATATGTCACCGCCCAGTTCCATCCTCTGTGAAGCCTGATCATCAGCCACCTCAAAGCACTGTTTTTCCATACCGTCCGCGCTTTGATCCTGCGCACGAGACTCAGCCATCCAACCAGGAACCATCCGCAGCTTGCGACAGCCATTCCGCATACACACGCCCACAGAGCCGGATGATTCAAGGCAAGCTCACTCGAAGCATATCCCGTATCATAGGTCAGCCCCATGGAGATGCTGTCAAGGGAAAATCCCAAAATTGCCACGCATCCAATCCAGAGTCCGATGACAAGAGCTGCCGCGATCTCCGTCTTCACGTCATCAAACCGGTTCAGATGCACTTCTTTATCTTCCGGCACTCTGCCCGCCACGATGGTCAGCCAGACGATCGCGATAAGCAGCCCGATCAGGCTGATGATTCCAAGCATACAGAATGTTCCCGCTTTATCCGCAGCTGCATTGTAAAGGTCTGCAGCTGACTCATAACTGTCATGGATCGGATAGGTCGTGTCAACCTTTGCTGCATACAGGAAATCCTTACTCACAGTTCCGTAAGCCTCGACATGACTCTTCCATGCCTGCGATCCGGCTCCGTCTATATTGCTTTCAAATCCTTTCAGCGTCGGCTTCACAAGAATATACTGCCCTGCTTTTTTCATTTCGCTTACCGACTGTTCCAGGTCGTCATACTCCCCATACTCCTCGCAGTTTGTATAGAGCTTCTTATTTTCCTTATCCGCATAGAGATATGTAAGGTTTGTATTTCCCTCCTCATATTCCTCCAGTCCGTTTTCATACTGCGTTTTTTCTGATGCCAGCGTATCAAATGCCGTCTGAACCGCATTGTAGGCGCTTTCGAGCCTTCCATTCCATCTGCTGTCCTCATTGACGATGTCAAGAAGACTGTTCGCTCCCTCTGGCGCAAACATCTCTTCGATCCAGTAACCATCATAGTTCCAGCAGTTCACATACCGGATTTCTCCTTCTTTCTCCATGACCGCGTAGCGGTTTCCGCTGTATGAGCCCTCATACCAGTTACCGTTTTTCAGCTGATTCAGAATATCAAAGGATGTCATATCCTCTGTTTCCATCACGAACCTGAATTCCCCGTCATCGATCTTCTTTTTAAATTCACTGAAATAATAGTACTCATACGTATGATCCTTCTTCTCACACACAACGATAGGATCCTTCATTACTCCGCCGCTGCTGCTGCTGTTGATCCTGTCTTCGCGGAAAGCTTCTTCCCAGCTGATAAGATCATCCAGTCTGTATGCGATGCCATATACATTTTCCCCTGATGTCATCCTGTCGCCAACTGTAAGCTCTGTTATATCTATGATCTTATCACCATCGTATTTTCCATCGGTCTCAAATCTGTTCTCCGCCTCAATGTATCCGAGAATATGCATTGTGTCCGTGAGCATCTGCTGACTGATCGCATTTGTTTCTTCATAATTGATCGTTCTGCTCTCGAGCATCCTCTGTATCGCTTCCGGACAGTTCATCACCCACACAAGGCTGATGATCAGAATCACTGAAAAAATATGGCTCATTCCGATCAGCGTCCACTTCCAGGGACGGCTTTTATACCATTTTCCTTTCATCATATACTCCCATCTGTGGCGCAGTGCGCCACTCACATATCACTGTTTCATTTTGCATAGTTAAAGTTTCTCAACTTTATATCCGACTCCCCAGACCACCTTCAGATACCTTGGTTCCTTCGGATTGATCTCGATCTTCTCTCTGATATGGCGGATATGTACTGCCACCGTATTATCGGCACCGAGTGCCTCTTCGTTCCAGATCGTCTCGTAGATCTGCTCGATCGAAAATACACGCCCCTGATTTTTCACAAGAAATAACAGAATATTATATTCGATCGGTGTTAAACGAACCTGTTCTCCGTCGACTGTCACTTCCTTTAAATCGTCATTGATCGACAGGCCTCCCGTACTATATACGTGGTCCCCTTCCGTCCTTACCGCGCTTCCAAGTGTCGTAAATCTGCGAAGCTGCGATTTCACGCGGGCAATCAGCTCCAGCGGATTGAACGGCTTCGTGATATAATCATCTGCCCCGATATTCAGTCCCAGTATCTTATCCACATCTTCTGATTTTGCCGACAAAATAATGATCGGCATATTATTCTGCTCTCTGATCTTCAGCGTCGTTCGTATACCGTCAAGCTTCGGCATCATCACATCGATCACGAGAAGGTCGATCGTCTCCTCCTGAAGCTTCTTCAGTGCCTCCATGCCGTCATAAGCCTTGCTGACTTCATAGCCTTCCTGTGTAAGATAGATCTCAATCGCATCTACAATCTGTTTATCATCATCACATACCAAAATTCGATACATTTTCCTCACCTCTCTCCTCACTATAATGGATTCTCTTTCAGTGTGCAAACATCTTATGCCTTGAATTTTATGATTCTATTTTAGGCTTCATAATTTAAGCTAAGACATCGATTTTTATTAAGATTTTTTAAAGATTGGATCTGATTTTGTCGAAAAGTGTCAGAGGCAAATGATTTCAAATGTACTTTTTACCGTTTATTATTCTTTATGTACTTATTTGGTGGTAAAGAAGGTTCGTGATTCATGTGAAAGAAATACAGTACCTTGTACGTTCACTAGGCATAGGCGGAAATTATCAAGGCTACAAATACCTGACCCATGCAATTTACTTATGTTTAGAAGATGAAGAATATCTACTAAGTGTAAGTAAGCTTCTTTATCCTGAAATAGCAAAAACATTCAAAACAACTTCCTGCAGCGTAGAACGAAATCTTCGTACCGTTGTTACTCTGTGCTGGGATCGCGGCAACAGACCACTGCTCGAAACAATTTCTCTGTATCCTCTCATAAAGAAGCCCACAACAAGTCAGTTCCTGGACATTGTCACGACACATTTGTCCCATAACGCATCTGGTTAATCTCAATTTTTTATTTTCTTAAGTTACTGTTAAGAATTTTTCTAATTCTTTAAGAGAATGCACATAGTTTTGTCATATTTACCGGATATACTATAAACAGATAGTTGATAAGACATCAGCTATCCCCCTCATAAAGTAAAACACCAGCGGTATAAATACCGCACTTTACTCTCATTCCTTTAGATAACTATAACAAAGAAATCCGCTAACCTGATGGTTAGCGGATTTTCTTTGTGTCCACATGCCCCGGGAGTCTTCCTCGGTCAAATTTTTCTAAAGGGTATTTTGAATTCTCTTTTCGTGGGAATCGAGTAGGGGAGATTTTCTCTCCCCTCTCACACTACCGTACATGCTGTTCGACATACTGTTTACTTCCAATGTTAAAGATGGATAACATACTTTTTTTCTTGATAAGTTAAAATAGAATTGCGGATAACTAAAAACAAAAGGAAAGCCCGGACTTTCATCCGGGACTTTGTCTGCAGTCTGAAATCTCGACTATTAATGTACCTTTTTTAGTTTGCCTTGGTAAATGTAATCCAGCAATATCCATCTGCACACATAAATTCAATAGTATTGCCTTCGTCGTTTGTTACGAGCCAACTATAATTCTCTCCAGTTTCTTCCACAGAAAATCCATATGCTGACAAAGAATTGATATATGTGATCAGAGCATCTTTATCTTCCTCGAAGCCGGTTGCTGTGTCAGCTCCGTCTGCCGTACTTAAACCGCCCAATTCCAGTTCGTAGATAGTATCAGTTTCATTGACAACTGTCCAATCCGTAAAAGGTAATTCCGGTATCATTGCTTCAAAGTCATTACTTGCCCAGCTTGTATCAAAGGCAGGCTCGCCGCTTTCTTCCGGCTGTGAGGTTTCTTCTGTTGTAGGTTCTGCTGTCAACCAGCCTTTTTCACGTGCAGAACGCTCTCCTTCTGCAAGCCGTTTCATCAGCTCCAGCTCTGACTTCATGTGGTCGTATTCCTTCACATCTAACAGAACATACTCACCTCTTCCATTTCTTGTGAGAAATACTGGTGAACCACCTTCCGCGAAAAATTTCAATGTGAATTCACATGTGAATTTATCAGCAACCAAACAGTTGGTAACTGCGGGATCAGCCTGCGTTTTTGACTTTGTCACATTTTCTGGTAATATTTCATTTTATCATTGACCTTAAAGTTACTTTATAGTTTATACTTGAACCATAGAAAGGCAGGTGCTTGCTATGAAGATCAAAGAAGTCCAGAAAATCACAGAGCTATCGGCGGCAAATATCCGTTTTTACGAAAAGGAAGGTCTGATCCATCCTCTTCGGGAAGAAAATAATAATTACCGCAATTACCGGGATGAGGATGTCAGACGATTGGAGGAAATCAAAAAACTGCGTCTCCTTGGCATTACTATTCCAAAGATCAAGCAGCTTTATAATGGTAAGGTAACTGTATCAGAATTGATGAATGAACGGTTAGCGGAGGTTCAGGAGGAACAGAAGCATCTGGAGCTCACGAAATCCGCCTGTGAAAATGCATTAAAGCATCACATCGAATTAGACAATTTAAATGAGCTGACCATCGATGAGCACAAACACGAATGGCAGGTTCGCCTTGCGATCATTATGCAGGAAGATACCTACCGTGAAGTTTTGACAAGGCAGCAGTTTAACAGTTACGTCGCCAGGCTGCTCACATGGGGATTCTGCCTTTGTGCGCTTCTGTCCGTTTTCTTTCGGCAGTTTGCTTACTATTATACTGAAAGGATCAGAGAACAGGTTACTTCTCCGGATTACTATCTGCCAAGGAATCCTTTTCATTACGTCACATATCTGATGTATGGAATCATCTTCGCGACGATCGTACTTGGTATCCTGATCTACTGCACATCAAACGCAATAATCCTGCTTGTGCTGTTTCACATCAGTCTGATCCTGAATACCGTATTTCTTTCCATCTGCTTTTACTGGAAAGAAGACGTCTCATTCCTTATGAGGACAAACCTTCCGGATGTTTTCATCAGCCTGGCTCTCTTTGCACTGATCATCAGCTCTCTGATGAACAGAAAAAAACGATTATTAACAAAAATCCGATATTCCTTATTGACCTGGGGAATATATGTAGGAGCTGTCACGATCGTCATGATCATCAAAAATGGTGCTGCACTTCTCACACTTATTCCGGTCGCGGTCGCTGCACTTTTCAGTCTGTTCATGATCATTGAATGGACATTTACAAATATGGATTACGAGCGTTTCACAAAATACGATGCCTACTGTTTATCAACAAATGTTTCAAATATCGCAGCTTTTGTCATCAGCAAGAGAGGCTACTATGGAAGCGGCAATATTTTCAGACGGTAAGAATCTTGAGGATTGATATCAAATATCAATCCTCATTTACTTTATAATTCCGCAGATCCCACAGATGATATGCCAGGTTCAATCTATAGATTGCTTCTCCCGATGACAGATCAAGACCTGTAATCGATTCAAACTTCTCCAGTCTGTACACCATTGTGTTTCGATGTATATCAAGTGCCTTTGCTGCCTGGTTCAGATTCCTGTGTTCCATCCATACACGAACAGACTGAGAATATTTTTTGTTTCTTGTATGAATCGCAACAATCCGAATCGGAAACTCCGGATTCCAGCTAAAGCCACCTGTTCGCTCTCTGAACTCCTTCTCTCCGGCAAATGAATCTGACAGTAATTCCAAAAAGATATTCTCTTTATTATCATTCACCGTCCGAACTTTTTGCTTCTCAAGTAATATCGAGACTCCATTTGCAATGATATCTGCAATCGCCGGATCATCTTCTGTAAGTTCCGTCCACATTTCCGGAATCACAAGCATTCCAAAATATTTGTTATTCACCATAACACGTGCCGTAACACGATTTCGTTTAGTCTTGTATTTCGAATAAAAAATCTGAGATTTCTCCATGGAGCCAATAAAAGGCAGCAATGTTTCATAATCATATTTCTCAAACAATTCTGACGTGACAAATCCATTTTTCACTACACTCTGCAGCAGTTCATCGTCCAGCTTCTCAAAATCTTCAATTGACGAATAACAGATTGCTTTTGTCGAAATGTCTAACAATACAATTGGATTATTAATCAGCCTCGATCCGATTTCCAACAGCTCGTCCAGACTTTTCCCACTTAAGATATGCTGTCCGATCCGCGAATATGCATTGTCAATACGGAAATTTCTATGAATAAAGTCATCGACGATCTGAAACAGATTCGTTGAATCAATCGGATCATTTATTATGACAAGATTAGCAGCAGGAAGAAGCTTTCTCTCCTCCGGGACATTCAGCACGAAATACAGGATGTTATTGTGCTGACCTTCGATCGTATCATAATAGTCTGGTTTAC
>JAUNDE010000021.1 GCA_030526265.1 Eubacteriales bacterium
AAGGAACAGAAATTCAGTATTTTCAAGCTTTTGACTATTAATCAGCAGACACTAATTAATATAATTATCACATTAACATAATTGAAAAAAGTATTATCCGGCATACAGATTATATTTACCGGATAATACTTTTCTTTTATTTCTTTATTTCAGTTAAGAAGTCAATAATGTAATCAAACTCTAAATCTCTTCTCTGGATACTTCTTTGCCATCATGCCAGATATGCTCCAGATTGTAAAAGCTTCTGTTTTCTTTATCAAATACGTGGACAATAACATCTGTATAGTCTAAAAGAACCCAAGGACAGTTGTTTCCTCCTTCTCGCTGTTTCAACTCATATCCTGCAGTATGCATCTTCTCTTCCACGTTATCTACAAGAGCACTGACCTGGCTGTTGCTACTGCCCGTAGCAATAATAAAATAGTCTGCGATAGGAGAAACATCTGAGATATCAATAATTGAAATATTCAATCCCTTTTTTTCGTCTAAAGCATCATATGCAATCGCTGCCATTTTCTTTGCATCGTTCATCTTATTTCCTCCAAAATAGGTTTATTTGAGTTCCATTTTATTTTTATAAAAATTATACGTCTCTTCTGTTTGTGGGTCAATTGGAATTTTTCTTGATTTCAAATACGAAAGCGAGTCTTCCAACAAACGATAAATACATTTATCCAAGTCCTCAAATGCAAGTTTTCGAACAACAGGCATATTTGGGAGTGGTCTTCTGTTAGGTTCAATAAAATCAGCAATATAAACAATCTTCTGAATATCTGTCATGTCTGGTTGCCCTGTTGTATGAGATCTGATTGCATCTAAAATCTCAGTATCAGATATATGATATTTTGTTTCTGCAAAATATGCTCCTAACTTTGCATGAAGCAGTCCTGGATTAGCCATTTCTACTTCTTTAATTGGAATATTATTCTTTTTGCATATTCTTATTTTCTTATCACCTGGAATGCATTTTGCGCAATCATGCAATAGACCACCGATCATGGCTTTTTCGATATTAGCCCCATGACACATAGCAAGTGAACCTGCTGTATACATAACACCAAGTGTATGATTATATCGATTCTCATCCAAATATCTTTTTACTTTTCTCTGTATTTTTTCAATTCTTTCGTTCATTGCAATTTACGCTCCATATTTTAACAATACAGTTGATGTTTTTTAATATAGTCTATCACATTTTCATGAATTTTGTCCCCTACAGGACGATTATTCTTAATATCTTCACGCAACTGGCTGGATGAAACATCCACAAGCGGCGTGTTCAATAGTCTGATATCTGCATTATATTTCTGATTTAATTCCTCAATTTGTTTTTTCATAACAGATTGACAATTCATTTCATCACGAAATGCCGCAAGCATTGTACATGTTTTTAATAAACGTTCCGGCTTCATCCAAGATTCAATTGAAGACAAAGAATCGGCACCAATAATAAAATAAAACTCATGTTCCGGATATTTATTATGAAAATATTCCATCGTCTGGTAAGAATATGAAATCTCTTTTCTGTTTATTTCATGCTCCTGCAATTTAAATTGTGGATAATCTTTAATTGCAAGAGCTACCATCTCACTTCTTATTTTTGCATCTGTTCGATTCAAATTATCTTGTTTATGAGGTGGATTGCCGTTTGGCATGAACCATACCTCGTCCAGATCAAACTGTCGGTATGCATATTCTCCCAACATAATATGTCCATTATGAATCGGATCAAACGTTCCGCCCATTATACCTATTCTCATCATTTCTCCAATAATTCGCAGATTTTGTTTACATATTATTTTTATGGTAACTGAATCTTTTTCTTGTCGTCTTTTCCTTCTTTGTAAAGAACAATTTTCTTTCCAATCACCTGTACGACCTGAGATCTTGTTCTCTCTGCGAGCATTACTGCAAGTTCTTTCGGATCGTCAAGACAGTTCTGAAGAACACTGATCTTGATCAATTCTCTTGCTTCCAAAGCTTCAGAAATTGCATTTGTAAATTCAGGTGTCATACTGTTTTTACCAATCTGAAAGATTGGATCCATTGTCATTGCAAGACTTTTTAAATATGCTCTCTGTTTTGTTGTCATATTCATATTCCTCTTTATTTATAATAATCAAACTGTAAGCCATACATACGAACTGTATCGCCGTCTTCAATTCCTGCCTGTTCCAATTCTGCCAATATTCCGGTATCCTTCAGGAAACGCTGGAAAAATGCAAAGCCTTTTTCTGAATCCAGATTCGTATATCCAAGCATTTTCTCGATCTTAGGACCTTCTACTACATAGATGCCATCTTCTTTCTCAACTGTATACGGCAGATCCACATAAATCAGTTCGTCCTCAGGGAAATACTCCTGTTCAAATACGATTGGAGTCTGATCAAGATTCTGTAACTGCTCAGATACTTCATATAATAGTTCTTTAATACCTTCTCCTGTTACCCCTGAGATCGGAAATACTTTGTATCCCTGTGGTTCAAATTCATCACGCAATCTTTGAATAGGATCTTCCACATCTCCTGCATAGATCGAATCGATCTTGTTTGCCGCAATAACCTGTGGACGATTTGCGATTTCAGCATTGTACGCTGCCAGCTCTGCATTAATCTTGTATACATCATCAACAGGATCTCTTCCTTCTGTTCCGGCTGCATCTACCACATGGATCAGAAGCTTTGTACGCTCCACATGACGAAGAAATTCATGACCGAGACCCACACCTTCGGATGCCCCTTCAATAAGACCAGGGATATCCGCAATCACAAATCCTTTTCCGTCAAGCACATCCACAACTCCAAGATTTGGATTCAATGTCGTAAAATGATAATTTGCTATTTTAGGCTGTGCGTTCGTCACTCTTGACAAAAAAGTAGATTTTCCAACGTTAGGAAATCCAACAAGCCCAACATCAGCAATTACTTTCAATTCAAGGTTTACCCAAAGCTCTTTTGATGGCTGTCCAGGCTGTGCATATTTAGGGATCTGCATAGTTGCAGTTGCAAAATGTTGATTGCCAAGACCCCCTTTTCCACCTTTTAATATAATCTGTCTACGGTTATCACCTGACATATCTGCGATTACTTTTCCTGACTCTGCCTCTTTGATCACCGTACCCTCAGGAACCTTCAAAACGATATCCTCAGCATCTTTTCCGTGACATTTACGTTTGCCGCCCTGCTCGCCGTCTTTCGCAGTGTATTTGCGCTTGTGACGATAATCCTGAAGTGTGTTCAACCCTTCATCTACCTCAAAGATCACATCTCCGCCGCGTCCGCCGTCACCGCCGTCCGGACCGCCATTTGGCACATATAATTCTCTTCGGAAACTGACATGCCCGTCTCCGCCTTTTCCTGATCGAATAAATATTTTTGCTCTGTCTGCAAACATATCAAATTTCCTTTCTTAAAAAACAAAGTGCTGTTCAACAACTGTATTCAGTCGTCGCGCAGCACTCCGCAGTCATTACATCATATTACTCTGCTACTGGATAGATAGAAACCTGTTTCTTATCTCTTCCTTTTCTTTCAAAGCGTACTACACCGTCAACCAGTGCGAACAATGTATCATCTCCACCACGTCCAACATTTGTACCTGGGTGAATCTTTGTTCCACGCTGTCTGTAAAGGATATTACCAGCTTTAACGAACTGTCCGTCAGCTCTCTTGGCACCTAATCTCTTAGACTCAGAGTCACGACCGTTCTTTGTAGAACCTACTCCTTTTTTATGAGCGAAATACTGAAGGTTTAATTTCATCATGGTTGTTACACCTCCTCGATTATTAACTGAATATATTTTGCATAATTTTCATCTTCAACCATACTGTTTATTCCGAGTATCATTGAAGATATCAACAGCTCGGTTTTATCATTGATCTCGTTCAATCGAAAATCAATCAGACCTTCCTCTTCGTCTGTTACCAGACTTGACTCTGCGCCGGCAAATGCATCGATCGAATTGATCGTATTAATGATCAACACCGAAAGTGCTGCACAGACAATGTCTTCGCCTTCCTCTGCATAACCCGCATGTCCGATCGTCGTAAAACCGATATTTTCATTCTTTTTGTTACGATAAATCGTTACAGTAGTCAATGTAAAATCTCCGGATTAAGCGTTGATTTTCTCGATCTTAACAGCTGTGTACTGCTGTCTGTGACCATTTTTCTTATGGTATCCAGATTTTCTCTTATACTTGTAAACGATCACTTTTTTAGCTTTTCCGTTCTCGATTACGGAAGCTTCAACAGTTGCTCCTGCTACTGTTGGGTTTCCAACCTTTAACTCGCTGTCGCTAACTGCAAGCACCTGGTCAAATGTATAAGTCTCACCAGCTTCGACACCAAGTTTCTCTACTCTAATGATATCGCCTTCAGCTACTTTGTACTGTTTACCACCTGTTGCTATAATTGCGTACATATGGCACCTCCTATTATCATTACTCGCCAATTACGGTGATTGTAAATCATTTTACAATACTTTTTACCTCATTGTGCGGCATACTGGACTATAATATCATAAGAAACCTCTTAACGCAAGAGGTTTCCTGAAATTTCTTGATTTTTATTTTTATTTACATAAATATTTTATGTATATCAGTTTGCGGTTTTTTACAATAACTGAATTCCATGTTCTTCTGCTTCACACATCATTTCTTCCGGCCAGATCGATGACTGTACCTCTCCAATATGCGCTTTTCTCAGATAATACATACAGATACGTGACTGACCGATTCCTCCACCGATCGTATATGGAAGCTCGCCATTTAACAGTGATTTCTGGAATGTAAGTTCTTTTCTTTCTTCACATCCCGCAAGCTTTAACTGTCTCATAAGAGACTCCTCATCCACGCGGATACCCATGGAAGAAAGTTCAAGTGCAATATCAAGAACCGGATAATACACAATAATATCTCCGTTCAATTCCCAGTCATCATAATCCGGTGCTCTGCCGTCGTGTTTTTCTCCGGATGCAAGAATCTTTCCGATCTGTGAAATAAACACTGCGCCTTTTGCTTTTGCAATCTCATGTTCTCTT
Organism: Eubacteriales bacterium; assembly: GCA_030526265.1. Lineage (GTDB taxonomy): Bacteria > Bacillota > Clostridia > Lachnospirales > Lachnospiraceae > Claveliimonas. The sequence continues at coordinate 5,041 of JAUNDE010000021.1, forward strand.
TCCTTCGCTGTAAGATCCGGATACATGTATTCCAGTTCCTGAGATGTAATAAAGTAAATATCATCCGGAAGCATTGGCTCAATGTAGTTGTATCTTCTTGCCATGTATTCTTCTGTATCCTTTAAGGCTGCATATACTTTGCGAACTGTATACTGCAATGTCTCTGTATTTCTCTCTTCTTTGGAGATTACTTTTTCCCAGTCCCACTGATCCACATAAATGGAGTGAATGTTGTCTGTGTCTTCATCTCTTCTAATCGCACTCATATCAGTATAAAGACCTTCTCCGGAATGGAAACCGTATTTTTTCAGTGCATACCGCTTCCATTTTGCGAGCGAATGCACGATCTCAGCGACATCATCATTCTGTTCCTTGATTCCGAATGCAACCGGGCGCTCAACTCCATTCAGGTTGTCATTCAGTCCTGTCTCCGGTTTTACAAAAAGCGGAGCAGATACACGGGTCAAATGAAGATTTTTTGCCAACGAAGTCTGAAAATGATCCTTTACTTCTTTGATGGCAACTTCTGTTTCACGGATCGTAAGTGGTGAGGAATACACCTTTGGTATAATCATATTTGACATCTTTGACTCTCCTATCTGTTATTATTTATTCTGATGACTTTCCTGCATAACTTTAATTCCAAGCAGATTTTCTGCATTTGTATGGAAAATCATTTGTTTTTCTTCCTCTTTCATATCAAGCGCACGGACATGAGCAATGAATTCCTTCTGGCTTGCCCATGGACAATCCGATGCGAACAGGATCTTTTCGATACCATGTTTTCTCGAAATACGAATAAACTGTTCGTCAGAAATACACGTCATACTTTCTTTGGAAGCCTGATCGTCATTTCTGAAAATCACTCCCGTATCAAACCATACCGGAAGACCTGTCAGATATTTTTCGACATCATCCCACATCCGGTATCCACCCATGTGAGCCAATACAAGTTTTTCCGGTTTAACATCTTCATATAAGTCTAAAACCAACTCCGGAGAACAGTAACGAATATCCGGAGAACTCGGATCATATCCCGCATGCACGCTGACGATCAGTCCAAGTTCCGACGCACAGGAAATGATTCTTTTATAATGGATATCATTGATAAATGTGGACTGATAATCCGGGTGAAGCTTGATTCCCAGGAATCCATTTGCTTTTAAGTATTGTAATTTTTCATTATAATCTTCTGTATCCGGATGAATTCCGCCAAATGAAAGAAGATGATCTCCTCTGAATTGCATTGCATAATGATTGATCGACTCAAACTGCTCCGGTTTCGTGGCAACCGGAAGTACAATCGCACAGTCAATTCCCGCTTCTATGGTAGATGCCCGAAGTCCCTGTGCTGTTCCGTCTGTGTAAGCTGATGCCTTGTTATATTCCGTAAGCTTTGCAATTGTTTTGTGAGCAATTTTATCCGGAAACATATGCGTGTGAAAATCAATCATGGTTCTACACCTGCGTCACTACAAAAATATCGTAAATCGCTTTGATCGCTGTCTCAAAGTCGCGGTTACGGACTCCGATGATAATATTCAGCTCACTTGATCCCTGATCAATCATTCTGACATTTACATTTGCATGTGCAAGTGCTGAGAATATTCTTCCTGAAGTACCTCTTGCAGACTTCATACCACGTCCAACAACTGCAATCAATGCAAGATCGGATTCCATTTCCACGAAATCAGGTTCAACCGCACGGTGGATCCCGGCAACAACCTTCTGCTCCTTGTCAACGAAGTCGTCCTGGTGAGCAAGAATGGTCATGGTATCAATTCCTGAAGGCATATGCTCGATGGAAACGCCATTCTCTGCAAATACCTGCAGAACCTTCATACAGAAACCAACCTGTGAGTTCATCATAGCTTTTTCGATGGTTACAGATGCAAAATCTTTCTTTCCGGCAATACCGGTGATCACAAAACGAGGCTTTCTGCATGTGGCCTCAACGATCAATGTACCTTTTTCTTCCGGTGCATTTGTGTTGCGGATATTGATCGGGATTCCTTCTTTGCGAACCGGGAAAATGGCATCTTCATGAAGAACCGATGCACCCATGTAAGAAAGCTCACGAAGCTCTTTGTATGTAATGACATCAATCGATTTCGGATTTTTTACAATGCGTGGATCCGCGATCATAAAGCCGGATACATCTGTCCAGTTCTCGTATACATCTGCATGGACGGCTCTCGCAACGATCGAACCGGTAACGTCCGATCCTCCTCTGGAAAATGTCTTGACTTTTCCGTCAGCACCCTGTCCATAGAATCCTGGAACAACTGCTTTACCCGCTTTCATCAGACGTTCTGATAAGACTGTATTTGTCTTTTCAGCATCTAGATTTCCATTCTCATCAAAAAATATCACTTCCGCAGAATCAATGAACTCATATCCAAGATAATTTGCCATAATGATTCCATTCAGATACTCTCCACGTGAAGCAGCGTAATCTCTGCCTTCTTTTTTTGCGAATTTTTCACGAATCACACTGAATTCATCATCCAGACTGAGATCAAGTCCCAGTCCGTCAATGATTTCCTGATAACGATCTTTGATTTTCTGAAGCTGTTCTTCAAACTTTTTCCCTTTTACAGCAAGATGATAACAGCTGTAAAGCATATCTGTAACTTTTGTGTCTTCGGAAAATCTCTTGCCGGGAGCAGATGGTACAACAAAACGTCTGGCTTCATCCTGACGGATAATTTTGCCGACTTTCTGAAACTGTTCTGCACTTGCCAATGAGCTTCCACCAAATTTTACAACCTTTTTCATTTATGGTATTCCTCCACTTTATCTTTATTCCTTTTAGATTTGAATATCAGTTTAATCACGAGTCACATCACCGAATCGTGCATCTGCCGCCCTACAAAGATCAAACGGAGAAAGCTCGATCTGCATTCCGATCTTTCCCCCGCTCACAAAAATTGTAGCGAAGTCTTTGGCACTTTCGTGAATAACCGTCGGAAAGGCTTTTTTCATCCCGATCGAGGTACATCCTCCCCTGACATATCCCGTCACCTTTGTGAGGTCTTTCAGCGGCAGCATCTCCAGCGATTTCTCACCGACAATCTTTGCTGCTTTCTTAAAATCAATCTCTGCTTCGATCGGAATGACAAAAACATAATTGGCACGGCTCTTACCCGTTGTCACAATCGTCTTAAACACCTTTTCATGTGCCAGACCTAACGTATCTGCCGTCTGTATTCCATCTGTAAATTCATCACATTCATACGTCTGATACGAGTATTTTATTTTCATACGATCCAATATACGCATCGCATTTGTTTTCAATTCTTTTTTCGCCATAATGTTCTACCATTTTATATAAAACTTTTACAGTTTAATATGATAACATGCTAATAAGTAATTATGCAAGAAAAAAGACACCATGAACGACAATTTTATCTGATATATGGTATCTTACTTTCCGGTTATATAATTTCATGCCCAAGTGATTCGAGCGAAACATACTTTGGTTCTTCTGAATCCGGGTTCTTTGCAAACACTTCCACTCTGTGATAATGAAACGGCATTTCACTCTTTTGAACCTTCAGATAATCTAAAAATGTGTCCATGACAAGATCCGGTTTCAGGTTGGATTCACTTCCAGTCGCAAGAAATAATCGAATTCCAGCTTCTTCCATGTGGAAACCATAGATCATCGGTTTGATATCTACTTCTTTTTCGCTTTTCTTCGTTTTTTTCAAAACAACGATCTCATCCTGGCTCATAAAATCACAAATTGCAGATTCCCACTCCTTTGGGAAAACAGGTGTCTTGCTGTGATGACCCGAAAGAGCATTTGTCTCCATCTCTTTTGGAACGATCAGATACTCTGCAGCTGCAACGATCGTCATGCCGCTGTATTTCTTATCTTCTGAGATTTCTTTGAAACTCACAACATCGATTCCGTCGACCATTGTCGCATTCAGCTGTTTTACTGCGTCGAAAGAAGCGATCGGTTCTTTCAGTTCAATGTCCAGATATTCGCCTTCACTTGTAATTCCAAGACCAAGCGGCTGTGCAAAAGACATGATCATATGCGGACTGTAGCCACCGGTAAATGCGATCGGGATATCCGCTCTTCGCATTGCCTTCTGAAAATATCTCATCACGTCAAGATGGCCTATAAATTTCAGTACTCCATATTTTCGAAATTTAATTCTTGCTTTCAAAGCAGACACCTCCTCCCCATCCTGCGGCTCCGCATCCGGAACATTTTTCGCGGCAATTTGGCGTAACCTCGCCATCCATTGCACGCTTCCACTCACGTTTCAGGAATTCCTTTGTGACACCGATATCGATGAAATCCCACGGAAATACTTCATCTATATCCCTCTCTCTGAGATTATAAAACGCGAGATCAATACCTGTATTTTTAAATGCCTTCATCCATTTTTCATTGTCAAATGACTCCGTCCAGGAATCATAAATACAGCCTAGACGGTATGCTTCCTCGATCACCCTTGCCGTCTTTCTGTCCCCTCTTGCAAACACGCCTTCCAGAACAGTCACTTCCGCATCATGCCAGTTATATCTCAGACTCTTTCTGTTTAGCTGCTCCATAAATGCATGCTTTACGATCGCTGCCCTGGATATATACTCCTCATTCGTGTACATTCTCGCCCACTGGAACGGTGTGAACGGCTTCGGAATAAAGAACGATGAGCTGGCTGTAATCTGACATTTACCATTTCTCTGATCTTTCGGGATCTCGTAATACCTTCTCGCAACTTTGTCAGCCAATACGGCAATCGCCTCCATGTCTTCTTCTGTCTCTTCTGGAAGACCAAGCATAAAATAGAGTTTCACCTTGTTCCATCCGCCTTCAAATGCCTGTCCTGCTCCATTTATGATATCTTCTTCTGTGAGTCCTTTATTGATCACATTTCGCATTCTCTGTGATCCGGCTTCCGGAGCGAAGGTAAGACTGCTCTTTCTGATATCCTGCACTTTACTCATTACATCCAGAGAAAATGCATCAATTCGAAGGGATGGCAGTGAGATATTAATGCCTTTTCCCCTGAATTCCTCGATCAGAAAACTCACGAGCTCTTTCAGTTCGCTGTAATCGCTTGTGCTCAGCGAGCTGAGTGAGATTTCTTCATGTCCGGTGCTTTTTAGCATTTTATAAGCGTATTCTTTTAATGTTTCCACGCTGCGTTCTCTTGTCGGGCGATAAAGCTGACCGGCCTGACAGAATCTGCATCCACGGATACATCCGCGCTGTACTTCAAGCACGACCCTGTCCTGTGTTACTTTTATATATGGAACAACCGGCGCTTCCGGATAAGGAGCATTCGTCACATCCATGACAACCTGTTTCTTCACTTTCACCGGCGCATGTTCATTGGTCGGATACATTTCATGAATGGTTCCATCTTCATTGTATGTCACATCGTAGAATGCAGGGACATAGATTCCTTCGATCTGACATGCTTTCTCCAGAAAGTCTTTTCGACTGCCCGAAGAAGCTTTATTTGCTTTGTAAACGTCCAGAAGTTCATCGTAAACGGTTTCGCCTTCTCCGATATAAAACAGGTCAAAGAATTCGGCAATCGGTTCCGGATTGTATGCACAAGGCCCTCCTCCGATCACGATCGGATCATCCTCTGTTCGGTCACATGCGTGCAGAGGGATTCCTGACAGATCAATGACCTGAAGAATATTTGTATAACACATTTCATACTGGATCGTAATACCGAGAAAATCAAAATCTCTGATCGGATCCTGAGACTCAAGTGCAAATAATGGAATCTTCTGTTCACGCATGATCTTGTCAAGATCGATCCAGGGAGAGTAAACACGCTCACACCATACATCTTTTCTTCTGTTGAACATGTCATAAAGAATCTGAATTCCAAGATGCGACATTCCGATTTCGTAGACATCAGGGAAGCACATCGCAAATCGTATGTCGATCTCATCTTTATTCTTCATAACCGAATTCAGCTCGTTACCAATGTAACGAGCCGGTTTTTCAATCTTCATTAATATTTCATCGCTCAGAGCAAGTTTTCTCAATGATTTTACCTCATTTCCTGTATATTAAAATCAAATTCTTAATCTAGATAATACTATATTATACGTTTTAATGCAAATCATTAAATTATGTTTCATTTACTCTATAAATGCAAACATCCAAAAATCACTGAATTTTATTTCAGTGATTTTTGGATTGTAAAAGAATTCAAGCATCGAATGCCAATTACAACAAGAAAAAGCAGGATTCCCATCACATAAAGCCCTGTTTCTGACGTATCTCCTGTTCTTGGGGTATATTTCTCCATTTTTCCGTTCCCTGCGCTCTCATATCGGTTCTCAAAAATGAGTTCCTCCTGTTTTTCTGACATTTCTTCATCATACAATGCGTAGGAAACTGCAAATCCGTCCGGATCAGCCTCGCTGTTCATTACCGTAACCAGAAGATTGTACTTGATATCATCATAGGAACAGTTTTGATTCGTCCCCTGTTTCTGACGAATGATATAATGGTATACTCCAAGTTCAGAATAAGTGATGTCCGGGAAATTCTTTTCACCGGCACCTGTAATGGAAAGACAGCAGACTCCGTCTTCGCTTCCGGCAGGCATAGGAGTATCCTCGTTTTCAGCTTCCATTTCTATGATATATGTTTCGTCCTGTTGAGGTATTGTTCCGGAAAGAACGACTTTCGCCCTGATTCCTGCTCCGCTTACTTCGGCAGCTTCTGCATCGTTTGTAAAAATCCAAAAACACATTGCCAGTGCACAGATTCCTGTCACAATGACTGTCTTATATTTATTCATAGTACATTCTCCTGATTTCATATTTCGCATAATTTCATAACCGCAATGACAACCGTCCTTGCATCCGTATATTCGGAAGAACAGGTAGACATTGCAAGAAACTGAATGTTCTGATCCTTTTGTCCGGAAAGGCTGCTCAATTGCTCTTTTCTAATATTTTGCGCATTATGTTCCAAATACGATACAAAAGCATCTATTTCAGACTGTCCCTTATTTACTTCAAAAATAATCTCATCTGAAGATGCCGCTGTGAGACAGGCAACTATTTCCAGATTATAGACTCTGTCCGGTAAGAGCAGCTTTCCTGTCCTGTTTTTTCGGAAAAATTTTTCTTTCTTATAGAGATCCAGATCACCAAACATACTTCCATTTTCCATGTGATGACCATAAATAAGAGAATAAGCATCCTGAAAAGATCTGTCACAGCGGGCATCCAGAAATATACTGCCTGACAGCGAAAACTCTCCATAGACGTCCATATTCAGATACTGAAGATTCGAATCTCCCTGCAGCACCGGATCATCGATATTTGTATGATCCAGTGTAAGCCATGCAACAACATCTGAATTAATTTCCATTAATTGTTCGAAAGATTCTTTCTCCCCTTCCGGCTTCAGCTCCAGCATATCCTCCCGCACATTTTCTGCAGCTTCATACACCTGATGGTTATCCCATAAGGCATACATGGAATAACCACCGGCGACAAATATGATAATAATTACAAATAGATTGATCAGAAAATCTGCTGCTCTAATGATATATCTGTGTATCAACACCTTAAGAATTGCTTCCGAAGATTCGTTTTCTGTTCAGGAATACGATCAGTCCGGCCGCTGCGGCGAAGAGAACGATGATATATGGAGCAATGTCCATGACGATACCGGTTGAGATTCCGATCTCTTTGTTATTCGTAATCTTTACACTGTCTGATGCTGCCTGAATGGTGCCGTTTCCATCATTTGCGGTTCCGTTACTCTCCGTGTAAACAGCTGCATCATATTCTGTTGAAGTGTAATCGTCCTCAACAACTGAATAGGTTACCCCATAAGGAATATTTTCAAATGTTACCGTTTCGCTGTCCTTCAGGTCAATTGTCACTGTGCATGAACCATTGCTCCAGTCATCCGCAGTGATGCTGTATTCTTCATTGTCATCCACGTAAGAAATTGTGCTCTTTACCACTTCCCCCTGCGGTGCATGGAACGTAACATCTACGGAGAAATCTTTATTCTTTTCTCCCATGTTACCTGTTACTTCTTTTGTTACTGCAAGAGAGCCTGCACAATACAGGTTTGTAAACGCTGTCTTTTTCTCAGAAGAGCTGTTTGCGTCATAGAATGTGACCTGCACCGGCTTTCTCACACCATTCACAAATTCCACGAGTACATCCATTTTATACACATTGCTGTCGTAAGTAACTCCGGCAGTACTTCCCTTGACTTCAGCAATATCATATGTATAAATTCCTACACTTGGCCAGTTTACACTCTCCAGACCAAGAGCAAACGATTTGCTGAGACCTGACGTTGTTGCCGAACCTTCTGAGAACGATTTACTGACCTGAGACAGTGTCGGAACTGTCACGCTGCTGTCTTCTCCATATGTGAGTGTTCCGTTCGTGAACGTGAACGCGAATGTCTCTGCAGGATTTTCCGTACTACCGTTTTGGATTTTATATTCTTTGTTAAAACAAAGCGATGCTGGTTGCTGTCCTGTAGCAAATGCTGTAGCACTCATACTGACAGTCATGGCACATACGGCCAGGGTTGAAATGATTTTTCTTTTCATATTTTTTCCTCCTTTTTTATATGAACTCTATGTGAGTTACATATCGGTCTAAAATCCCTATAAACTTCTTCTTCGAAGGAGCGTAATTACTTTCCCCTCCAGGTCATCTTCTGCAATCACTCCAAATTCTCTGCTGTCTTCTGTCTGAGTTCTGTAGTCGCCAAGAACATAAACACACCCTTTCGGTACATGAAACGGATAGTTCATTTCTCCGGCCGGATACGTTGGAAACAGTATCTCGCCCGCTTCTGCCCCTCCGTTAATATACAGTTTCCCATTTTCATCCATATTCACCATGTCTGTCCCTATTGCGACGATCCTTCCTGTAAATCGTTCTCCATTCTTTTGATAAGTCACAATATCATTCTTCTGATAATCTTTCTGCATCCGGTAAATAATAAGCAAGTCCCCATCCTTTACAGCGGGAAACATTCCCTGCCCGGATGCCTGCGTGATCAGAAATACTTTTGTAAAAATCAGCCATCCGGCTGCAAGCAGCAGTACGATTTTGAGAACGAGGCTTACGTATTGTCTCCGGATACGTCTACATTGATACTGGTCATCACTGTCCATGATTTTCTGCCCGTATTCTTCCATAACCCCACCTGTCATACATATCTGTGACGGCGGGTAACCGTAAATACAGCGATGCAGACTGCTGTAACTGCAAGGATCAAAACAAACGGAAACGAATCCAGCTGCACACTTGTGTTGATCACACCATTTTTTTCATTTGTTACCTGAAATATCAGATCCTGATCAATGGTGCAGGAATTTCCTTCTGTCCAGTTTGTGTCGTCTGCAGACCATTCGTAAATGGATACGTATCCGTCTGCATCCGCATCTTCCTCAGTAACAGTAAATACTGCACCATCCGGTATTCCCGTGACCGATACAGCTTCTTCATTTTTCAGCCTGAATGAAATCGTTCCATCCGCATTTACAGTGTATGAATGGTCTTCAGGATCCGTCAGAAAAAGAATATTTCCGTCAGCATCTTTTACAGTTGCGCCAAATGCAAATGCTTTACTGAGATCACCGAGATTTCCATTCACGATTTTTCGAATGATTACAGCATGGCTGACAGAAATCATAACATCTGCTGAAGCCGTTTTCGGGATAACACTCCCGCCAATTACAGCTATGTTAGTCAAAAGTCCGGCAGATGCAGCGTCTGTCACTTCCGCAATAATGGAATATCTTCTTGTCTCTGAAACATTAAGAGTGATTCCCCTGTCTAAATACAGCACCTGATCCGGAGTCTTCCAGTTCAGGTCAGACGATCCGTTTACAGATACAATGTTCAGTCCCGATGGAACTTCATCTGTAATATCCACTCCCTGAAGCGGGATTTCACTGTTGTTTGTGATTTCGATGTCGTACGTAAGCTTATCCCCAATCTTTGCGTTCTCCTGCCCTGCCGTCTTTCGAATCGAATAGTCAATGTCTACTGTAACACTCAGACCGGTGATATCCCAGCCTCCTGCTGTCGTCTTAATGTCTATCAGAAACTGTTCCTGCAGATTCGTTACAGAACCGGCTTCAATCACAAGCATTCCATACTCAGACTGTAACGTTTTGTTGCTTCCATCCGGCAGATTTACCGTGATCTCATGCTCCCAGTGATCGGTAGCAGGCATATCGACCTTTGTTCCGTTTACCACCATATACACGATTTCTTTCAGGTTCGAATTCTTTTGCAGAAAAAGAATCAGATATGCCTGATTATTTTCATCTACAAAGATCCCTCTTACATCAAAATGTGCATTTGTACTCGTCCCACTGGCATCAAAATAATTTTCAGCCGTATATGTATGAGTATCTCCTTCTGCATACATTTCTACCTGGTTATCCTGCGGCTCCTCTGAAACATCCGATGCAAATGCAGCAGATGGATAGATGACGCCAAACAGCGTTATCATCAAAAGCAAGAATGCAACGGATTTTCCAAATCTTTTTTTCTCTTTTTTATTGTTCATACCACTCCTCCTGCCCTGCATATTTTATATATATGCGATCGTATCAAGTGATATGTATAAAAAAGATTGCGCTCAACGCGCAATCTCCGCGCGCGAGCGGGCTACATTGCAGCACCTTCCATTCCGCGAGCTGCGCATCGTCACACGTAGTGTGTTTTATGTAACAGGGATATTCCAGAGGAATTTCCTGTTACATAAAAAAAGTACCAACTATTAAAGTTGATACCTTTTATTTGATCGTTCATGAATGAATTAAAAGCCTTCTTTTCTGCGTTTTTTTCTAAATTGTGCCCGCAGAACAGCTGCCTCCCATTCAACCTTCTGTTCTTCATTGTCAAGAATCACCGGCGGAATCTGCTTCGGACGTTTTGTATCATCATCTAAAGCAACCATTACAAGATAAGCACGATTAATATGAATTTTTATACCATCTCTTTTTTCCTTGTAAGTGTCTACTCGCACTTCCATTGATGTATTGCCAGTATAGGTAACTTCACCGATCAGCGTCACAATATCTGATTTTTCAGCGCTGTCTTTAAAATTTAAATGATCAATTGCAACCGTAACAACATTAGAAGATGTATGACGCATTGCAACAATTCCGGCAGTCATATCAATCCAGGAAAGCAACTGACCTCCAAACAGACGTCCTGCTGAATTGAGATGCTGAGGCATAAGCAAATGTGTCTGCTCAGTTCTTGACTCTGAAACATGCACTCCATTTATTCTTCGTTCGTTCATTTTCTACAAATCCTTCCATACTTCCAACAAATCCGAATTCTCAACTGCATTTATGATCTGTTCGCTATTTACATGCATAATTTCCAGATCTTTGTATTCTGCAATAATAAATGCTGTTAAAATAATACAACACAAAAGAGCTCTCAATCCAAATGTCCCACTTTGCTCTTCCTTCTCGTCCTCTCTAAGACAAACATTTTTGTACCTTGGATGAACCAAAGGAGGACAGTATTTGTCACTGTATGCTGATCTTGCAGATTCAAGCAGTTCTTTTCTTCGAAGTTCTGTATCATTCACTGCATATTCTCCATTTTTTCTTTATATATATGTATGCAGTTCTCATGATTTTAAAAACATTTATCTATCTGCCAGTTCTTCAACAATGTCTGTCCAGGTCACACCACGCTCAACCATAAGCACCATAGCGTGATATAAGAAATCTGATATCTCATATTTTATCTCTTCTGGATTTGGATTTTTTGCAGCAATAATAATCTCTGCAGCTTCCTCTCCAACTTTTTTCAATATCTTATCAATTCCCTTATCAAACAGATAATTCGTATAGGATCCCTCTTTTGGATGTTTCTTTCTGTCTACGATCGTATCATAGACAGATTCAAAAACCTGAAGCGGATTCTTATCATCTCCATCACTGCCTGCCAAAGGTGTAAAAAAGCATGTTTCATTGCCTGTGTGACACGCAGCGCCGACCTGATCCACTTTCGCGAGTAAAGTATCATAATCGCAGTCAATCGTAAGAGATTTCACATACTGAAAATGGCCACTCGTTTCACCTTTTACCCACAAACATTTTCTGCTTCGACTATAATATGTCATTTTACCCGTTTTGACCGTTGTATCAAATGCTTCCTCATTCATATATGCAACCATCAAAACTTCTTGAGTTTTATAATGCTGTACAACAACTGGAAGTAATCCATCCGAATTGAGTTTAAACTGTGAAAACTCCATGATGCTTTCAAAAGAGGTCATTTTGATATCGCGCTCTTCACATTTTTCTTTAAATGCGAACAGATTAAGCTCTGGCTGACTGACATATTTCCCGGAAATCCCCTTCACGCCCGGACATTTCAAAATACGATACATTTCAGATTCTTCCAGCGTATCGGTTACAATTACACAAGGAATATCTGTAATATTCATAACAGAATCAAGATCCAGTCTATGCATAAAAATTATCTCTGTACAATGATCTATTATCTTGTGCTGATTTTTAAACAGACCATCAAAATCATGGAAAGCAAATGCGATCTTTTCTTTGCCAAAACGCAGCGAAGCTTCCTGCATCATACGAATACTGTCATTCATAGAGTAATCGATCAATGCTCTTTTCGCACCTGCATACAAGATTTTTTTGATATCCTCCTGTCGTCTGATATTCCCGCCCGCAACCATAGGAACTCGAATCACACGATTGATTTTTTTCATTAAATTGATTGTTTCTTCATGTTCTTCATCTGTGTCTGACAAATCAAATACAAGTAATTCATCAGCGCCACAATCGCTGTAATGCTTTGCAAGTCCGATTACATCCTCATTTATTATTGATGTATCATCAAACCATCTCACAGCTTTTCCTTTTGAGATAAAGATACACGGAATTACTCTTTTATAACTCATTCATCTATCCTCTTACAGCGTACCTTTCGTAGTCCACGCTTCTTTCATTCTAGGTTCTTCACTCGTTGCGATATCCAACGCTTTTCCAAATGCCTTAAACATAGCCTCTGACATATGGTGATTATTTCCTTCATCTAATATTTTAACATGAAGATTCATCATTGCACTATAGGAAATTGCATAAAAAAATTCTTTTATCATTTCCGTATCCAATGTACCAAGTCGTTCACATGTAAAATTCGCTTTATAATTCAGATATGGTCTGCCGGACAAATCAATCGCGCACAATGCTAATACCTCATCCATAGGAAGAATAAAGCTTCCATAACGCTTGATTCCTTTTTTATCTCCTATTGCTTTTCTAATTGCTTCACCGAGCACGATTCCGGTATCTTCAATTGTATGATGACAATCCACATCCAGATCACCGTTTACTTTTACTGTAAGATCAAACAGTCCATGTCTGGCAAAACCATTCAGCATATGATCAAAAAAGCCAATACCTGTACTGATATCATTTTTCCCTTGTCCATCTAAATTAATCGTAACAGTAATATCTGTTTCCTTAGTTTTTCTTTTTACGGTCGCTATTCTATTCATAAACGTTTCTCCTTTACTCAAATCTGACCTTGATTGAATTTGCATGAGCAGTCAAATATTCTGTCTCTGCAAACTTTTCAATATCTTCATGAATCAATTCCAATGCCTCTTTTGAATAACTGATAATACTTGATTTTTTTATAAAATCATCCACAGACAAAGCGGAGAAAAACTTTGCAGTTCCATTTGTAGGAAGCACGTGATTTGGCCCGGCGAAATAATCACCAAGTGGTTCACTAGAATATTCTCCTATAAAAATTGCTCCTGCATTTCTTATCTTTGTCATGATATCATATGGATTTTTTGTCATGATCTCAAGATGTTCTGATGCAATTTCATTAGCAATATCAATGACATCTTCCATCGAGTCAGCAATCAGTATATACCCATAATTTTCAAGCGATTTGAGGATAATCTCGCTTCTGGACAATTCCTTTGTAAACAGCTCGATTTCTTGTTCCACTTCTTTTGCAAGCTTCTCGCTTGTTGTCACGAGAATTGCAGATGCAAGCTCATCATGTTCAGCCTGTGACAAAAGATCTGCGGCAACGTATCTGGCATTTGCCGTCTCATCTGCAATCACAAGAATTTCACTAGGTCCTGCAATAGAGTCTATGCTGACATGCCCATATACAGCCTTTTTTGCAAGTGCTACAAAGATATTACCAGGTCCGACAATTTTATCCACTTTCGGCACACTCTCTGTTCCATATGCAAGAGCTCCAATTGCCTGCGCTCCGCCAATCTTAAATATTTTCGATGCGCCTGCCTCACATGCTGCAACCAGTGTATTCGGACTGACTTTTCCATCTTTCCCAGGTGGTGTGACCATAATGATTTCATCAACCCCTGCAACTCTCGCGGGAATGATATTCATAAGAACTGATGAAGGATATGCCGCCTTGCCTCCCGGAACATACACGCCCACTCTCTGCAGCGAAGTCACTTTCTGTCCAAGAATCGTTCCATCCGGTTTGCTGTCAAACCAACTGTATTGTCTTTGCTTTTCATGATAACATTTTATATTGTCAAGCGCCTTACGTATTATTCTCAGAAAATCATCTCCAACCATCTCATAGGCTTCTTTGATTTCCTCATAAGAAACGATCATATTATCTGCACTCAATCGAAAATGATCAAATTTTTCTGTATAATCAAATAATGCTTTATCTCCTTCAGCTTTCATATGTTCTAATATGTCTGATACGACAGATTCATACTCACCATAATTATTTGGACTTCTTTTCAAGAGATTTTCAAGAAGATTCGTTTTTGTATTTGAATCCAGTTTAAATACTTTCATGATAATTCTCCTTTCGGTCAAAAAGAATTCATCTAAATTACTGTGCGTAATCGATTGATCAATTCTTTAATTCGATCACTTTCCATTCTCATACTAACAGGGTTTACGATCATGCGCGCAGAAAGTGAACATACTTCTTCGAGTACTGCAAGCCCATTTTCACGAAGCGTAGAACCCGTCTCAACAATATCGCAGATTACTTCTGAAAGACCTACGATCGGTGCCAACTCGATCGAACCATTTAATTTGATGATCTCAACCGTCTGGTGTTTTGTATTATAGAAATAATCTTTTGCGATATTTGGATACTTTGTTGCAACACGGATCAGCTCGTGATGTTTTAAAAGACCCGATGCTTCCTTCGGTCCACAGATACACATCTTACATTTCCCGTAACCAAGATCTAAAACCTCATATACATTTCTTTCTTCCTCCAGAATCGTATCCCTTCCGACGATACCGATATCTGCTGCGCCATATTCCACATAGGTAGGAACATCGGGTCCCTTTGCAAGGAAAAACTTTAATTTCAGTTCTTCGTTAACAAATATCAGTTTTCTGGACTTTTTATCTTTCATTTCTTCACAGGTTATTCCAATTTTCTCAAACAGTTCCAATGTCTGATTGGCAAGTCTACCTTTTCCAAGTGCAAAAGTTAAATATCTCATTGTTACAAACTCCTATTTTTTAGATTGTATCGTTTTCTGTTCACCGGATACAAGATTGATCATTAAGATTTCTCCATTATTTCTCAGATACAATAAGCTGCCGGCATACGATTCTTTTCCATAGCGGATATAATCGTCTAATGATTTCGAAGGCATTTTTTTAATCAGCTCTGTATTTTTACATTTTTCACGAAAATCTCGTACAATCTTTATCGCATCATTTCTTCTATTTTCATCATATAAAATAAGTGTGTTCTTTTTTGTAAATGAAATACGTATTCGTTGTCTCATAAGGGCATTCATCAACTGATCAATGATAAACGCAAAACCAATAGATGGTGCTGGTTTTCCGAACTTTTCAAGCAAATGATCATATCGCCCACCTTTTACGATAGCATCACCTGTACCAAACGTATATCCTCTGAAAATAATTCCGGTGTAGTAACCATAGATATCACTCATACTGAAATCAAAATTGATATATTTTTCCACGCCGTAAAGTTTCAAGATTTCAAAAATCTGTTCCAGGCGACGAACTGCCATGATTGCATTCGAATTCGGTGCGAGATTAGATGCAAGCGCCAGAATCTCTACACCACCGTAGAGATCTCCTAAAGACACAATTCTTTCTTTCGCACTTCTGCGAATATTAGTCTTATCTAAATACTCCTCAACACCAAGAAAATTACGATTACTGATCAGATCAAGAACTCTTTTTTCTTCATCTTCTGTTAAATTTGCATCTTCCATCAGACTTCGAAAATATTCAATATTTCCAACAGAAATCTGAAAATTCTTAAGTCCGACCGTCCTGAGACAATCCACAACCATAACAAGCATTTCTGCATCTGCCTCAACTGAATCAAGACCGATCAATTCTGCTCCCATCTGTGTATTTTCTCTCATTCTGCCCTGATAGCTCTTCGTATAATTCACAAATGTATTTCCTGAATAGCATAATCTGATCGGCATATCATTATCCGGAAATAATGTTGCCACAGCTCTCGCTATCGATGGAGTAAAGTCAGGTCGTAATACAAGAGTATTTCCTTCTTTGTCAAAAAATTTATATAATTCTTTTGATGGTATTGTACCAATCTCTTTACGAAATACATCAAAATACTCAAATGTTGGTGTTTGTATATCATGATAACCGTACATCTGCAAAATCTTATGAAGTCTTCCCTCCAGTGAAAGTTTCTTTTCGCATTCAATATTATAAATATCTCTTACACCTTCCGGAGTATGCTGTAACTGTTTCATATCTTCTCCTTTACCATATTAGCACTCTACTGCACTAAATCACTCTTGAAATTATAAAAAGTAAAACAGGCTCTGTCAAGTTATTCATCACGTTGTTCCAAATCAAGATTAATTTTATCAAGATATGGGACAAAAAATAATTCCTTTAACTGTATAAAAAATTTTGGATCCAGTTCTTCAATTCGAAAGCTTTTTCTGCCACCTTCCTGTGATCTTTTCCAGAATTTTTTCACTTCATCAAATCTCATATAATAGATTTCGTTTCTTGTTGAATAATAGATCAGCAAAAAGGAAATTCCATTCTGTTCCTCCATGTGTTCCATAAAACGGACCTGATGTTCATGGATATTTTGAATTGGAAAAGTGTCTGTATTACATTCTTTCGCGTCGAAACAAACCGGAATACCCTGAACTGCTCCAATATAATCTACAGTACTCTGCTTTTCGAAATAGGCAAGTGTAATATGCCTGTTCTCCTTATCAATCCTTACAGGTGTGATCGGTGTCGGAATTTTCTGGATCAAAGCCAGTCTCTGTTCCAAATATCGTTCATTTGTCCGGTTAATCATGTCCTCAAGAGTTGATCCTCTTAATCCTCTGCTGTTCCATGTGGCCATCCTTAACCCCCTACGCTTTCCTCAATGATCTTTTTAAACAGATCTGGCAATTTTGCATATACCGTTTTCCCTGACAATCCAGATAAATCTCCATTCGTTTCAGGAAATTCTAACCTATAAGCATGCAATATCTGAGATTTCAGCTGATACTTATCTTTAAATCTATCGTTTGTTCTTCGATCACCATATTTATAATCTCCTATGATCGGGTGACCGGCAGATGCCAAATGTGCTCGAATCTGATGTGTTTTTCCTGTGATCAGGTGAACTTCCAGTAAAGTATATCCGTTTCTACTGATAATCGGATTATATTCTGTCTCGATACGACTTGCGAGAGGAGTTGGTTTATCTGTTATAATGACCTGATTTTTCTTTTCATCCTTGATCAGATATCCGTTAATATAAGCCGCCTCTTTCACCTCACCTTTCACAAGACAGCGATAATACTTTTTCATTGTTCTTTCTTTGAACGCAAGACTTAGTTCCTGAAGTGCAGACAATGATTTTCCGGCAGTGACAAGTCCTGATGTATTTCGATCTAATCGATTGCATACCCCCGGCTTAAATGTACGCAATTCTTCATTTTGTAATTGACCTGATTTCAAAAGATAATCGATGATCAGCTCAACGACAGAAATATCGTTCTTTTCTGCTTTCTGAGATAGCATGCCAACCGGCTTATTCACGATCAGAACATAATTATCTTCATAGACAATATCCAAATTATTATCTTTTACAACATCGATTTTCGTTTCGCCAATAAATTTCTCAATTGTCTCTTCCGCCAGGAAAAGTTTTACCGAGTCTCCGATTGATAATTTCTCACTCCCCGTGACTTTCTTGCCGTTTAGTGTGATGTTCTTTTTCCTCATCATCTTGTAAAAGAAGCTTTTGGGAGCCTGATTCATGTATTTAGCGAGAAATTTGTCAAATCTCTGATTCGCTTCATTCTCTGAAATAATTATTTCTCTCATAAATTCTATCCATCTGCCTTACATTGATAAAGTCAATATAATATCTCTGATTTTTTCTTCGTGATCCAGATCATCAGTACGGTCGATCTGAACCATGCTGTTTAATCCTTCTGCCCTCGAAATAAACGGAATGAATTCTCCAACAATTTTGACTGTCATTTTAGCGTATCCATTCGCAGATAATGTTCGCTTTATATAATCTGCCAGCAGAACCGGATCTGTCTTTGAATTACTTGCATAGCCAAATACCGTCTTTCCGGATATAACGATTGCATCAATAGGCATAACACATTCTTTACTTGTGATCACCATATCATATGCTGCAGTAAGAAGCGGTGCCTTCTCCTGAATTTCACGAACAATTTTTCTGTCGACAGAACGGTATGGAAACATTGTGATAAACTCTACCAGCTGCTTCGATGCAGGAAGACATCCAAGTACTGCAATTACTGTAAAAAGATTTAATCTCGTATGTGTTTTCCATATACCAAATGCCAGAATCATCGCAACAATCCCGAACCCCAGCAAAGCCTGTAATCCATATTTTTTCTTACGGGCATCTAAATACCCGGCTTGTCCCTTTTGCATTTATTATTTTCTCCCCTGTCCTTTTTTACTGTGAACATTTCGAATCGTCTTCTTTTTAGATGATTTTATATGCTCACTGTTTTTTCTTTTATCCTGAAAGCTGTTTTTCTTTCTTGAACTGTTTCTGCTTGCTTTCCCATCAAAAGACTGATATCTATTCCCGGTCATCTTTCTTGGTCTGATAAGACATTCCCGGCCAAACCCGACCAGATCCATTCTTCCTTCTTGTTTTAGTGCCTCCATGACAAGATCATAATTCTTTGGATCTCTATATTGGATCAGCGCTCGCTGCATTGCTTTCTCATGAGGATTTTTCGGTACATAAACAGGTTTCATATCCCTTGGATCGACACCTGTATAATACATACAGGTCGAAAGTGTCGACGGTGTTGGATAAAAATCCTGCACCTGTTCCGGCATATATCCATATTCGCGAATGTGCTCAGCTAATTCGATTGCTTCTTTCATTGTTGAACCAGGATGCGATGACATAAGATAAGGAACGAGATATTGTTCTTTTCCTAATTTCTGATTCATTTTCACATACTCGTTTACAAACTTTCGGTACACAGCATTTTCCGGTTTCCCCATCTTTGAAAGCACTTTATCAGAAATGTGTTCCGGTGCAACTTTCAGCTGTCCACTTACATGGTGTTCACACAACTCTCTTAAAAATGTCCTGTCATGATCTGCCAGAACATAATCAAATCGTATTCCTGATCGAATAAATACTTTTTTCACACCTTTTATTCCGCGCAGTTTGCGCAGCAGCATAATATAATCAGTATGATCAGTCTTCAGATTTTTACATGGCTGAGGAAATAAGCACTGTTTGTTTTTACATACCCCTTTTGTCAATTGTTTCTGACATGACGGTAATCTGAAATTTGCTGTAGGACCTCCGACATCATGAATATATCCTTTAAAATCCGGATCTTTTGTCATATTCTCAGCTTCTTCTAACAGAGATTCATGGCTTCTTGTCTGAATGATGCGTCCCTGATGGAATGTCAATGCACAGAAGCTGCACCCTCCAAAACATCCGCGATTACTGATCAGGCTGAATTTCACCTCATTCAGTGCCGGTACACCACCTAATGGCTCATAATCCGGATGATAGTTTCTTGTATATGGATAACTGTAGACGCGGTCCATCTCCTCGGTAGTCAGCGGTTTTGACGGAGGATTCTGTACAAGATATAAATGATCGTTATAAGGCTCAATCAACCTCTTTCCTGTATACGGATCTGTGTTGCAATACTGCTTATAAAAGCTCTGCGCATACATCATTTTGTCTTCCTTCATCTGTTCAAACGAAGGTAAGACAACTCCATCGTACACACTGTCTAAGTTCTTTACTTTACAGACTGTTCCATCAATGTATGTAATATCTTTGACATCCATGCCCGAATCAAGTGCCTCTGCTATCGCGATAATAGAACGTTCACCCATACCATACGAAATTATATCTGCACCAGAGTCCAGCAATACAGACCGTTTTAATTTATTTGACCAATAGTCATAATGTGCAAATCTTCTAAGACTTGCTTCAATTCCTCCGAGAATGATAGGAATATTTTTGTACACCTGCCTGATCAGATTTCCATATACAACAACAGCATAATCTGGTCGTTTACCAATGACACCACCAGGCGTATAAGCATCCGATTGCCTTCTCTTTTTAGAAATCGAATAATGATTCACCATAGAATCCATATTTCCTGCTGACACAAGAAATCCAAGTCTTGGTTCACCAAATACTGTAATACTATTCTTATCCTTCCAATCTGGTTGGGCAATAATTCCAACCTTATATCCATAGGCTTCCAGCATTCTGGTGATGATCGCATGTCCAAAAGATGGATGGTCTACATACGCGTCTCCGGACACATAGACGAAATCTACCTGATCCCATCCGCGTTCTTCCATATCTTTTCTACTTACCGGTAAAAAATGTCTTCTCATAATCTCCATTCTCAATTTCAAAATAATTATGTATATAATAATCTGCCAGCTGTCTCTTTGTCTCTGCCTGATTCATTGAAGCCTCATCTTCAACAGCACACACTCTCATTCCGGCATTCTTCCCTGCCAGAATTCCCTGTGGAACATCTTCAAACACGAGACAATTCTGTGACTCCACGCCAAGATCGTCTGCCACGAGAAGATAGATGTCCGGTGCCGGCTTCCCTGTTTTTACTTCACAGGAAGTATGAATGGAATCAAAGTATTTTTCAATATCAAGTGCTTTCAGTGTCGCATCAACGAGCTCTCTTCCATTACTTGTCGCAATCCCAAGTTTCAGCCCTTTTGAAGAAGCAAACTTCAGAAAGTCAAGAACTCCATCCTTTAGCATAACCTGCGTTGTATATCGTTCGTATGCCAGACGTGTCCATTCAGCCTTTAATTCGTCCAGACTAAAAGGTAGTTCCGGAAAGGTCTGCAAAAACAGTTCAGCGACTTCCGTAAAGCTTTTCCCTTCCATTTGATCATTAAAATCATCCGGTGCAGTCAGGTGATATTTCCCGTAAAAACAAACATCAATATCCCTCCAGACCCACATGGAATCAATCAGCGTTCCATCCATATCAAAAATAATCGCTTTTATATTACGCAGCATTTCTATTTGATTCTCAATCATTTCAAGCTCTCCAGTTCTTCTTTCGTCAACGTACGGTATTCCCCAATGTTCAGTGTCGGATCCAGCTTAAGATTTCCCATCGACTCACGCTTCAGGTAAGCCACTTCCATCCCGACTGCCTGAAACATTCTTTTCACCTGATGATATTTTCCTTCCTGAATTGTCAATCTGATCTCCGATTGATCTCCGGAAGCAAGAATCTCCAGAACGCCTGGTTTTGTGATCTCCGGGTCTTCATCCGTCCCGATATTAACTCCTCTTTGGAATTGTTCAACTGTATATGATGTCACCTTTCCGTTTATTTTTGCATAATACGTTTTATCAACATGTTTTTTCGGCGACAATAACCGATGACTCAATGCGCCGTCATTTGTAATGATCAGCAATCCTTCTGTATCTTTATCAAGTCTTCCGACAGGGAACAAATCCTTTCGTTTCTTCGAATCGATCAGATCGATCACCGTGCGGTGCAGCATATCTTCTGTCGCAGAGACAACACCAGCGGGCTTATTTAACATATAATACTCTTCTTTCACATAGGAAATCTGTTTTTCTCCAATGTGAACAATATCTTTAGTCTCATCGATCTTATACTCTGCTTTCCTGACCACTTCATCTCCGACACGGACCATACCGTTTTTGATCAGGCGCTTTACTTCACTTCTTGTTCCAACACTCATATCAGCCAGATATTTATCTAATCGGATCATTATTGCCATCTCCATCCAGGAAGATATTTATTCTTCAATTGTCCGTTGGACAGTTTTCCCCATCCGAGCGGATATTTGTCGACGCAAAACAAATACCATCCCTTTGCTTTCGGCGAAACGATGTCTTCAACATCTATCGTTTCGCCTTTTAAATATCGAACAATTCTTTCATCATTCACATCTATTTTAACTACATTTGGATACGAACCGGCGTCCAGACACATTGCAAGCGCCTGGCTCGGTTCAAATCGATTCTTCTTCAATTCTCCCATTAAAAGACCAGTTCTTAGAAAGCGAATTCCTGAAACATCCGGAAGTCCTTCCGGCATATAATAAACACGTTCACCATGTATATCGATCCGTCTCGAATCAAATTGACCGCCAATACAGCTCCAATCGATCATAGAAACAAATTGCTCCAATTCTTCCGGAAGTTTTTTCCCTTTACGTTTCGCTTTTGCTTTCGATGGTTCCTCTTTTATTCCATTCTTTTTCAGTAATGTAATAAAATGCCCTTCTCCGCGCATCTTGTGCGGGAAGATGCGGACAGAATCCACCAGCCCGGCATATCTTCCATTCTCGTATGCAGATGGAATTCCAGGATCGAATCCTTCATAAGGAAGAATCTGTTCGATCTCAAACTCAGGATGATGGTCCAGAAGATACCCGATCGTACCTTCGTTCTCTAATGGATCAAATGTACACGTTGAATACAGCAGTAATCCGCCCGGCCTTAACATATCTGCAGCCTGCATGATAATACTTCTCTGCAGCTTACTGAAAGACTCCGGTCCATGCTCCTCCCATGCTTTAACCATCTTTTTATCTTTTCGGAACATTCCTTCACCGGAACACGGTGCATCGATCAGGATTTTATCAAAATATTCTTTGAAATATCCCGTAAGCTTCCCCGGTTCCTCACTTAACACAAGAACATTGCCGATTCCGAATACTTCTATATTTTTCAAAAGACCTTTTGCTCTGGAACTGCTGATATCATTCGCGATCAAAACACCTTCCCCCCGGAGCTTCGCTCCAAGCTCAGTTGCCTTTCCTCCCGGCGCTGCACAAACATCCAATACTCGATCACCCGGTTCTACAGGAAGTCTGTTTGCCGGAGTCATTGCACTTGGCTCCTGCAGATAATAAAGTCCAGCAAAGTAATATGGATGCTTGGCAGGCGATATTTTATCTCCATCGTAATAATATCCATTCTCAATCCAGGGTATCTTTTTTATTTCAAAAGGACAGATCTTCTCGAATTCTTCTGTTGTGATCTTTTTTGTATTAACTCGAAGTCCATAATATCTTGGTTCATCATAACACGAAATATACGCGTCATATTCACCTCCAAGAATCGTCTTCATTTTATATTCAAAAGCCTCTGGCAAATACATACTCAAAATCCCCCAAATATGTGCATTTTGTACAGTAATCCCATTTTCACAATTTAGTATTATACCTTATTTCATACAATAATTCAACTTATTGTAACTACCTGCAAACTTTTAATTGAAAAGCAATGAATTGAAATCAAGAAACGATAAATACAATTCATTCTATCAAAAAAGGAGATGTAAAACTCTCTCATTTTACATCTCCTGATATTTCATAAATCACTTCTGCTATTTTGTTCCGAAAATACGATCACCCGCATCACCTAATCCAGGACAGATGTAAGCATTTGCATTCAATTCACGATCAAGATGTCCAACATAAATCTGAACATCCGGATGTTCCTCATGTACTTTTACAAGCCCTTCCGGTGCAGCAATTATACACATAAATTTGATTGTCTTTCCACCATGTTTCTTGATCTGATTGATCGCATCAATCGCAGAGCCTCCGGTCGCAAGCATTGGATCAACCACGACAATTGTTCGCTCATCAATTGGTCTTGGAAGTTTACAGTAGTATTCCATTGGCTCAAATGTCTCTTCATTGCGGTACATTCCGATATGTCCGATTTTTGCAGTTGGAACAAGCGCCGTAACTCCTGAAACCATTCCAAGTCCTGCACGAAGTATTGGAACGATTGCCAGCTTTCTACCCGAAATCATTGGTGTCATGCAAGTCTCAATCGGGGTTTCCACTTCTACATCCTCCAACGGGAGATCTCCAAGTGCCACAAATCCTTCCAGCATCGCAATCTCTTCTACAAGTTTACGGAACTCATTCGTTCCGGTGTTCTTATCTCTGAGAAGTGAAATCTTATGCTGAATTAAAGGGTGTGTCATTATTGTTACATTCTTTTCATTATAAAGATCCATCATACAACTCCTCCATTCGATTACTTGTTATCTTTATTTGAAACATAAATTCCGCGGCTCTGATCACCTTCCGGATTTTTACCAAATTCATAATCGTTGCCCGGAAGGATTGCATTGAGTGCAATACCCGCGATCGCTGCAATCGCAAGTGCAGTAAGTGTGATCGATGTTCCTGCAACTTCAAATGTAAGTCCACCTGAAAATCCAAGTCCACAGACAAAAATCACTCCGGCAATAATAAGATTTCTTGATTTTGTAAGATCCACATGATTTTCCACGACGTTTCGCACACCAATAGCAGAGATCATTCCATAAAGCATAAATGATACACCACCTATAATAGCTGAAGGCATTGTAGAAATAACTGCTGAAAATTTGGGGATAAACGACAAAATAATCGCAAATACTGCAGCAATTCTGATCACGCGAGGGTCATATACTTTTGAAAGCTCCAATACTCCTGTATTTTCTCCGTAAGTTGTATTTGCAGGTCCTCCGGTAATTCCGGCAAATGCAGTAGCAAGTCCATCACCTAGCAGTGTCCTGTGAAGTCCAGGATCTCCAATAAAGTTCTCACCAACGGTAGCTGAAATTGCTGACATATCGCCAACATGCTCCATCATACTTGCAACTGCGATCGGTGCCATCACAAGAATGGATGTAAGATCGAATTTACAGATCTGAAAATTTGGAATTCCCACAAATTTTGCAGCCGCAATAGATGTAAAATCAAAAATCGCACTTCCATCCGGATTTGTTACTCCAACCGCATTTAAAATCAATGCAAATATATATGCGATTACAACACCCATAAGAATTGGAATGATTTTAAACATTCCTTTTCCCCATATATTGAAGATAATGATCACACCTAAAGCTACTATCGCCAACAGCCAGTTTGTAGAGGCATTAGAAATCGCTGATCCTGCAAGAGATAATCCAATACAGATAATGATTGGTCCTGTAACGACAGGAGGAAGGAATTTCATCACACGATTTACTCCTACAATACGTACCAAAAATGCCATAACCAGGTACAATACTCCGGCAATTACAATACCGCCACATGCATAAGCTGCCTTGTCATTCACCGGCATATCTGCATATATTCCATTATTCAGATTTGCCACTGTGTAAAATCCGCCTAAGAATGCAAATGACGAACCTAAAAATGCAGGAACTTTCATTCTCGAACAAACATGAAAGATCAAGGTGCCAACTCCTGCACAAAACAGAGTAACAGAAACGGAAAGCCCTCTCGTTAATGGTTCTCCACATGCTTCCTGGAAATAGCCACTCACAAGGATCGGAACAAGGATCGTTGCGCCAAACATTGCAAACATATGCTGTAATCCAAGAATAAGCATTTTCGCGGTTCCCAGCTTTCTGGCATCTCGAATTGGTTCTAAATTCGTACTGTTCATAACTTTTCTCCTTTATGTTTTTTTCAGAAACAAGTATATCACAATTATAAGTTTTTTGAGATTAATATGAAGATTTTTATAATAGAATTGCCAGAACCGATCTAAGTCGGAACTGGCCACTCTGTTTTGAAGTCTTATACAACCTCTGTTGATATACAATTCTTATTTTAATTCTCTTAAAACCTCAAGTAAGTACTTATAAGATCTTGTGACCGAATCAATATTAATATGTTCATTTGTTGAATGTACATCAAACATATCCGGGCCAAACGATACACAGTCAAGTTCCGGTCTCTTTCCAAGGAAAAGACCGCATTCAAGACCTGCATGAATCGTCATGATCTCAGCTTTTCTTCCGTATACTCTTTCAAAAACAGCTTCCATAGTATCTCTTAATTTTGATTCAGCACGATAAGCCCATGCAGGATAATCTCCCTGAGCATCAGAGGTTCCTCCACAGAGCTCTGCTAATGCAGCAAGCTGTTCTTTGAGCATTGTTTTCTTTGATTCAATTGAAGAACGAATCATATGTGAAATAATAAAAGAATCATTTTCTGTTTTTACGATACCTGCATTCAAAGATGTTTCAACCTGACCTTCAATTGCACGCTCAAATCCAAATACTCCGTTTGGCATGAGTCTCAAATATCTGATCACCATTCCGGATGTTTCAAGCGTTGCCATCTTATCAGAGTCATCTTCTGATACAGTCACTTCTAACTCCGGCTCATCATCCAGAAATTCATTTTTCCATGCATCAGCCATTTCATTTATCATCGCAAGACAATTATCTTTATCAGCCTCAGCAATACAAATTCTTGTAGTATTTGCCCGTGAAATCACATTGTCTTTACTTCCACCTACAACATCAATCAAGTGCACAGGCATCGCATTATTCAAATAGTTCAGAAGTCTTCCCATAAGAACATGTGCATTTCCTCTCTGTTTATGAGCTTCAATTCCAGAATGTCCTCCCAGGAGCCCCCTGATCTTAATACTAAGAACAACACCCTCTTTCTCAACATACTCGAAAGGTAACGTCGAAGTAACCCGAAGACCGCCGGCACAGCCAACAGTAAAGATTCCTTCTTCTTCTGAATCGATGTTGATCAGCGTTTTTCCTTTTAGCGGAGTAAAGTCCAAAGCCTCCGCTCCATCCATTCCGATTTCTTCTTCTGTTGTAAAAACAGCTTCAATCGGAGGATGCTCAATCGTCTGATCTTCAAGAATTGCCAGTGTCATTGCAACGGCAATCCCATCATCTCCGCCAAGTGTTGTGTTATCTGCGTAGATATCTCCGTCTTTAATTATTAATGATAATGGATCCTTCTCAAAATCATGTTTCGATTCATCCGTTTTTTCACAAACCATATCAAGATGTCCCTGAAGCATGACAGGCTCACTGGTTTCATATCCAGCTGTTCCTGGTTTCTTAATAATCACATTGTTCAAACGATCCTGAATATATTCAAGGTTATGATTTTTCGCAAATTCCACACAAAAATCACTGATTGCTTTTGTATTATATGTACCATGTGGAATCTTTGTAATCTCCTCAAAATAATAAAAGACTCTCTCTGGTTCTAATCCGCTTAATACACCCATTTATTATCACTCCTTACTTATCATTCTGATTTTATTTTTGCATATCTGTCATAAAAAAGCAATCATTGTCGTATAATTATCAAAACGTGGATTTATTTAAAATATATCATCATACATTTTCCTCTTACTCACCATTTATAGAAGTGGGAGTCTTCTTTGACTGTAAAAATAAAAAAGAAACCTCACATCCCGCCAATTGAAAATGATATGCTCCCTTTTAGGTAGACAAGTATAATAATAAAAACTTGTTGCCTAGA